>JBAXAT010000429.1:0-2125 GCA_037142335.1 Verrucomicrobiota bacterium
CTCGTAATACGGGTCTTCGATGAATTGCCGTTTGATGGCGCCGGTCGGGCAGAGCTGGTTTTCGGCGGCGGTGTTGAGCTTGTTTGGCTGCGGCTCAAAGTAACCGGTGCAGAGCTGGCAGTAACCGCACATGTCGAAACTATGGACGCATTTCACCGCTGAAAGTTCGAGTACGCACTCGTTCGCGCACCGGCCGCAAGCGGTACATTTCCACGGGTCAATCTGCCAGACCGTGCCGGCGGCGCGGGTGTGTCGGACTAAACTCAAAAATACGCCGCCCAAGCCAACTGCACCAGCCCCGCGCATCACGATGCGGAAAAACCCACGGCGATTCATCGGCACACCGCTTTCCACGGCAGCGCACAGCCAGCATACTGCGTGCAACCGTTACACGCGTCGTTACCGGCACATGAACGACGCAACAACACCCACGCCACCGCGCCGATACCGGCGAGCAAAAGCGCGCGGAGAAAGTCACGGCGAGTTTGCGGTAGCGTGTTCATGCCAGCTTCGGAGTAAAAATACGAATGTCGCGCGTAGCTGGGTCGAGCGTGAAGACGCGACCGCCGGCATCGCACGCGACCGGGAAGCCGAATCCGATTTGGCAATTCGCGCACGCGCGCTTTGCCAGTTCCAAATCTTTCACGAGTTGCTCCGGTCCGGCCACTACGCCGATGAACTTACCGGTTGCGGAATAAATTTTAATCCGGTTGAGCCCTTTCTCGCTCGTGACGAACCGGCCATCCGTCAAGCGCGTGAAATAAACCGGGTTGCAACAACCGCAAAAACCCTCGATGTTCATACCAGTTTCGCCCCACGATAATTCGAGCGAGCCATCGGCATTGTACGCTTCGACGCGATGCGTGCCGGTGTTGGCGACCCAAAGTAAACCGTCATTGCCGACATGCAAATCAAAATACGGACTCGGCACGGCAAAGCCTGTGATGTGCGAGACGATTTTGCCGGTGGCATCGCAGCGTAAGACTTCGCGATTGCCGGCGTCGGCGATGAAAATATCGCCGCCGGTTTGCGCGATGCCGGTAAGATGTGCGCGTTCGCCGAACGATGCGCTGCCGTCGAACCGGTCTTTGTAAGCGACAAGGCCGCCGGTCGTAACCGCGTGGGGCAGGGCAGGTAGGGCGCGTGTGCGAAGTAACTTGCCGGTCGCGTCAAAAGTTTTTAGTGCTTTGTCGCCGCCGACGAGGATCGTATCGCCGGCAACGGTGAGGCATTTGGGTTCGTGCAAACCGGTCGGGAACTTGCCGGTTTCGTTGTACAGCAGCAAGGCCGGGTCGGTGTGCAGGTAGGTGCTGATGTCATAGTCGAACCGCGCATCGAGCGCCGGCTTGTCAGCCTTGGCTAGCGGCGCCGTCAGGATGCCGGCAAAACTGGTAGCGAAAAATTCACGCCGATTCATTGTTGGCCTCCGGTCATGTCTAGACAAACCATTTGCGTTAAATCACGTGCGAGCAAACGTCCCGCCACCCACGCCATCGGCCCCCACGCGTCGTGGCCGGTCAGCACGCGCGCGCGCGCAAGGGGACGATACGTCGCCGGTGTCGCGTCTGCAAGTGTGAGCCAGCCTTCGTCGTTTAGCACGAGGATTTGGTCACCGGCAATCAGGTACGGGCCGAGACCGAATTTGTTGGCGTTGCCGCTAGTCCAGAGAATTTTGCCGGTCAAGTCGAGGCAGGTGAATTCGCCATTGGGACGGACGCCGTAGATGTGGTCCCGGTAAAGAATAGGCGTCTGCTGCGTTGAACCGAACACTTCGGCCGGCAACCGATACTCGACTTTTGGACCGGATTCAGTCAGGCGAAGCATCATGCTACCGGCGTTGTAACCACCTGAGAAAAAGATTCGTCCATCGCCGACCGGTACCGGCGAAGCAATCGTGGCAATAGCGATTTGCCACGCGTCGGTTTCCCAGAGCACTCGGCCATCGTCGGCTGCGATGCCGGCCACGCCGCCGCTGGCGCAATACACATATTGCCGATGGCCTGCGAACTCCACCGGTACGACCGACGCGTGCGTCATTTTCCAGTCGTGGGGATTCGACGTTTTCCAGAGCACCTTACCGGTGGCGAGTTCGACGGCGATGAGTAGCGCGTCGCCGCCAGTGCCG
>JBAXAT010000430.1:0-2086 GCA_037142335.1 Verrucomicrobiota bacterium
GAATGGGAAATATCAAATGAGACGCAGTGATCGCGATTTAAGGGGATGGGTATGACCGGCTACGAGCGATGTCTTGCCGCAATCCAAGGCGGAGCGCTGGATCGGGTTCCGGCCTACACGCCAACTATTGCCAGTGATGTGGCGGGCCGGATCTTGGGCCGCACCGCGTACACGGGTGGTCCAGCCCTCAACTATGCCGGGGCGGCGGCTTGGCAGGCATTCTACGACCAGCACATCGAAGACATCATTGAGTTGCACCGGGTGCTAGCGCAGGACATCATCCGCTTGCCTTGGTTCGTCAATATTAGGCCGACGGCCCGGATCAACCCCACCACATTTCTCTGTGGTGACCCGAACGGCGACCACCAGATTTGGCGTTGGTACGAAGAGGTGGGGAATTTCATACCGGATCGCAAGTCCGCCGCATCGCGAGTTGAGGACTGGCCGGAGATGGCGCGGCGAAATGCGAAGAGCGTGGAGAAGGCAATTGCTTTTACCAGTGAGAACGCTGGATTGCGCGAGGCCCGCCTCCAGGAACGCCTCGGTGACTCCATGATGGTGATCGCCGGCGGACCGGTTCTCAGCTTGGGTACGGACGAGGTGAGTCTAATCGCAACCGTTGACGAGCCGGGTGCCGTCGAAGATCTGCTGGAGTGCAGCTTGGCCATCGGGTTGGCGCAGGTTAAGGCGATTGCCAGCCGGGGCATCAAGGCTGTTCTGGGTGGTGGCGACATGGCGGATAAAAATGGCCCACTCTACTCGCCGGAGATGTTCCGGCGGTTCATGCTACCACGCTGGAAGAAGCTGGCGGACTGTTGCCGCGAACTCGGCCTCCACTACGTGTTTCGCAGCGACGGCAATCTCTGGCAGGTTGCCGACATGCTCTTCCGTGAGGCGGGAATACCGGGTTTCGGTGAGGTCGATTTCGACGCGACAATGACCACCGCGCAGGTCCGGGCCCGCTATCCGGATTTGGTCATCTGGGCCAATCTGAGCGGCGACTTGCTGCGCCGCGGGACCGCCGAAGCGGTCTACCGGCACAGTATGGAACAGCTGGAGGCCAGTGGGGGACGCAAGTATTTTCACGGTTGCAGTAACACGATTTTACCCGGTACACCGCCGGAGAATGTCCACGCCATGATGCAGGCCCGTGAGGACTTCAGCTGCCGACTCCGCTGATGATATAGTGCGGATGCGGCTGACGGAGCACATCTAGTCAGGTGCGATTTGTAGCTGCCCCGGCATGTCTGTGAGCTTAACCGCTGTGATCGTCAATAGACCATTCGCGTCGGCTCGTACTTGGCCGGACGTTGTGTCTTGACGCCACTTTTCATGTGTGATACCCCCGCTTCACCATTAAAGGAGATCAAATGGTGCGAATATATTTTGGAGCGTTATTGTTTATGGTATCCGTCTGTGTGGCGCGAGCTGGTGATGAACTGATGCCTAATCGGTTTCAAGCAGACAATCCAAACATCACATATATTGGTCGCTGGGCGGATTTGACCGGCGACAATGTGAATAGCAAACTCGCCATTGCCAGCGGCGGCAACTTTCGATTCAAATTTACTGGCGCCAGTGTAAAGCTGGCCTTCCTACCTTTTACTGTTGATCCCAACAAGCCGGAGATTTCCTATTCAATCGACAACCAGCCACCGGTCAGGATTCCCTTGCAGGATGAGGTGGCAATCACTGGCTTGGATGCCACGGTGCAGCACACGATGATTGTGTGGGTGGAAGGGGTGGCGTACACGCTGAAAGTCAAGCGGTGGACTTGCCAGCAGGGGGTCGGATTGCGCAGCGTGGAATTGGCCGCCACAGGCCGGTTATCGGCTTATCCTACGGGCAATACCAAGAAATTGTTAATCCTCGGCGATAGCATCGGGGAAGGGTTACTCATGCTGGGAGGAACTGCCGTGAGGAACTTTCCACAATATGCCAATGCCCGTCTGAATTTTGGCAATCAACTGGGCGCATTGCTTCACGCGGATGTCTGGTTGCATTGTTTCGGCGGGGCGGCCATCGGCCAGAACTTTTTCGATGTGCCACCAGCACCTGCCAACTATCCATTCATCATGCAGGGCTA
>JBAXAT010000431.1:0-2061 GCA_037142335.1 Verrucomicrobiota bacterium
AGGGCGATATGACCCATCAAGGAATATTTGGCTAGCCTGCCAGCCCGGGCGAAGTGGAGAACCGTGGTGGTTCTTCTTTTTTAATCGGCCACCCGTCTTTAGTTATGCAACCGAAGCCGAGCAGATCTCGATGGACAGGAGGTACACGGGCGCGCGCTCGTTCCCGATGTTTTTTTGCCGTGAATTACAGGGCTTCCAAGTCAAACCTGCTTCGCAAAACGGCACCCCAACAAAGGAGATTCGCGAATGGATGTTGACTCCCGGTTTTTGAGGCAGCCGGCAGGTGACATCTGGGAAGATGCTGACACGACTAAGGCAGGGGAAAGGGCTGTTGCATCCGTCGCAAAACGAGTTGCGCCCGTGGCAAGTCCACCGTTATAGTGCCGCCGCATGAAAATTGATGGCGCAACTCAGATAGTTGGGGTCTTCGGCTCGCCAATCGCGCACACGGCCTCCCCGGCCATGCACAACGCGGCACTGGCGGCGGCCAAGCTCAATTGGTGCTATCTGCCGTTTCATGTGGAACCGCAAAACCTGCGGAGCGCGTTAACCGGGATTCGGGACTTGAATTGCCGGGGCGTCAATCTGACCGTGCCGCACAAGATTCTGGCGTTGGATATCGTGGATGAAGTGGATGCGGATGCCCGCAAGCTGGGCGCGGTGAACACTGTGCTCGTCAAAGATGGCAAACTCATCGGGTTCAATACCGACGGCTATGGCTTCACCAAAGCGATCAAGGAAGATTTTGACATAACGCTGAAGGGCAAGCGCGTCTTGGTTCTCGGTGCCGGTGGGGCTGGGCGGGCGATTGCCATTCAATGCGCGTTGGACGGCGCGACCAAGGTGACGGTGGCCAACCGGACGCTGGCGAAGATCGCGCCGATTGCCGCTGAGATTGCCAACACCGCGACGCAATTCCAAGCCATCGGACTGGAAGCCGGCAGCATTCAGAGTGTAATGGTAGAGGTGGATTTATTGGTGAACGCGACCTCGGTTGGCTTGCAAGCAAGCGACTCGTTGGGATTACCGGCAAAACTCTTTCATCCGGGCTTGGTAGTGTATGACACAATTTACCGGCCAGCTGAGACACAATTGCACCGGCTCGCTGTCGAGGCCGGAGCAAAGGTGAGCAATGGTTTGAACATGTTGCTACACCAAGGCGCAAAAGCGTTCGAGATTTGGACCGGACGGAAAGCGCCGTTGGCGGTGATGCGGCGAGCACTACAGACGGCAGTCTATGGAGCGAAGCCGTGACCGGCTTTGTCCGCCTTTATCTCGACGCCGTGGTGTTTGTATTCGGCGCGGTCATTGGTAGTTTCTTGAATGTCTGCATCCACCGGATGCCGCGCGGAGAATCCATCGTCACGCCGCCTTCGGCTTGTCCACATTGTGGGACGCACATCCGTTGGTACCACAACATTCCATTGGTGACGTACCTGATGATTCGCGGTAAATGCCGGTATTGCGGCGTATCCATCACACCTAGGTATTTCGTTGTCGAATTGCTGACAGCGGTTGCCTTTCTTGCGGTCTGGTTGCGGTTCGATGGTTGGGAGCCGGTGATTTACTGGATCATGTTCTCCGGTTTAATCGCGGCAACATTCATTGATGTAGAACGTTTGATTATCCCCAACGAAATCACACTTGGCGGCATTATTGTCGGCGTGCTGCTCAGTCTTTTGCGACCTATACCAGCCATCGAAGCATTGCTGCAATCACTTCTCGGTAGCTTGTGTGGCGGTGGCCTGTTGTGGCTGGTCGTGGAAGCCGGTAAGATGCTGTTTGGTAAGCTACACATATCACTCTATCCGCAATCGCAGATTGTCATTGTCGACAGAAAAATCGGATATGATTTACCGGCTTCCACAGAACGATCGAAGTTTCAGTTTTTTTGTTTCATTTTATTAACAATGCTGTACCGGTTATTACCGGTATCACGAGTTCTGCGTCGTTGGTTTATTAAGTTTACCCACACTCGTTTTAGTGCTGTTAGGTTTCCCCGAAGGCATGAGGAAGTACAGTTTGCTGACGTATTCTCACGGGATTCCGACCGTATCACCT
>JBAXAT010000432.1:0-2041 GCA_037142335.1 Verrucomicrobiota bacterium
CCGCACCACCCCAGATGCCACTCGCCTGGAGCGTCACAACTGCGGTGACGTGGTCTTCGAGGTCAGCTTCCACGGTCACGCGTGTCCGCTGCGTAATGAATTGCACAGCATTACGCGTCTGTTCGTTTAAGATACCTGTGCCTGCTGCATCTGAAAGATACCCGCGAACGCGGATATCGCCGCTGAGACGAATGTTCTGCACGTCAGCGAACGTGCTGGCAGCTAGACCGCACAAGGCGATCGCCGCAACAATTAGACTTACTTTCTTCACTTGTGTCCTCCTGGTTGTTTTGTTCACTAATTTTACCACTGCTCCCTTGGGCAAACAGCCTTAACTGCCCAAAACCTTTAATCCGCTACTGCGTCTGGGGAAATTGTAATCCCACCCCCATACTGACACAGCTCCCACGAATTAAAACCTAGTATTTATGAAACTGCGATTCCAGTCAAGCGGAAAAATCAATTTTTTTAACCAATGCTATTTAACTCGACCGCAATTAGTTAGGCCTATTTTGATGGACTAGTCGGCAACACTGAAACCGGCCCGGTACTGATTGCAGCGGTTTCTTGAGAACGCGCCAGCACGTCCAAACGGATCGCAACCGGCAATGCCCACTGTGTCCCGGCAACCACCGGCATCAGTTCTTCATAAAGCTGGACTGCTTCCTTGGTCTGTCCGAGATTTTCGGCGCAGCGGGCCGCTCCCAACTTTGCCGCGAGGACCGTGTAGCTATTTGGTCGGGTGGCGAGTTGGGCATATTGCATCTTGGCGTCTTCCAGTTTACCGACCATTTCCAGACTGGCGGCTTGACCAAGTTGCGCGGCGCTGGCCAGCGAATGGTGCGGATAAACCGTTAAAAACTCCTGGTAGGCCGCTAGCGCTTCTGGAAAGCGCCCAGCTTGCGACTGTAGATTTGCCAACCGCAGATAAGCCTGGGCACCGATGGCCTTGCCTTTGTATTCACGCGCTAATTGCTGCAATGCAAGTGGCTCAGTTACTTGATTAAGGCGGACGGTGGCCGCTTCCTCGCGTTCAGCAGCTTGGCGCTGCATCTGCACAACGACAACGACAACCGCCAGAGCACCGACGAGGCCCCACAGTATCTTCCGGCTATGCGCCTGCCAAAACAGATCTGGTTCAAATTGTTCCAGAAACTCAACGCTGGTCTTATTTACATCAGCCATAATGCTGCCATTTTCACGAAATCCATCGCAAACGCAAGCCGGAACATTTGCCATTGGACATTCCACTGCCGGTGCATTATATATATACACATGCCAGCGCTTATTCATAAACGCGCCGACGGCACGCAAAAATCTTGCGAGCTGACCGATAAACCACTCGCCCTCGGTCGCCACCAAGAATCTGAAATTCAAGTTCGCGATATCTTTATTTCCCGTCGCCATGCCAGTATAAGTTACAATAATAACACATTTGTAATAAAGGACTTAGGTTCTGCGAATGGTACTTATCGCAATGGCATACGCGTGTATGAGTGCAGCCTTTCATCGGGTGATAAGATTCAAGTTGGCAATGCTGCGCTAGTATTTGAAATTGACCCCGCTACCGGTAACGGAATCCTCCGTCATCTACCGGCAATATCGACTGCACCTCGGCAAACTGTTGCCCCAATAACCAGCAACACAATGCTCCCCAGCGGAATGCGTCCAAGTGAATTAAAAACGACGATTCCGGTGCAAATCCCACCACTGGCGTGAAGTCTGTCAGTTTCACAATCATCCTGCTCGCCGGTCTGGTGTCTGGTTCCGTTTTTGCCCAAGATCCTGGCGATATTTATCCATTTGCCCGTGGAAAGATTGAACAGACTGACATTGCCACCAAGCAAATTGTTATCAAAACCCCACCCGGCAACCGCGCATTCATTGTAACCAATGCCACTTACCTAATTGCCGGCGGCACTAAAACGACTTTCGACAAACTTAAACCCGGTATGCCAGTCAAGCTCAACTACTTCACCAATGAAACCGGCCAAGCCATTATCCGCCGCCTAAAAGTCGCCGAACCAGTTACCGGCATCAC
>JBAXAT010000433.1:0-2038 GCA_037142335.1 Verrucomicrobiota bacterium
GGCATAGCAGCCGGCGAAATTGAAGTCGCGGATGAGTTGATCATCAAGAATGGCAAGGGATCGCAAGCTGTTCACGATGCAATTTTGGCGTATCGCGCAAATCAGCGCCTTGGCACACACAAGACCAAGCAAATGGGCGAAGTGGCTGGTACCGGTAAGAAGCCATGGAAGCAGAAGGGTACCGGTCGTGCTCGCGCTGGATCATTCCAGTCTCCGATATGGCGTGGTGGTGCAATTGCGTTTGGACCGCAGCCGCGAGATTATTCGCAGCGGGTACCAAAGAAAGTTAAGACGCTTGCTTTGCGTAAGGCATTCAGCGACCGGCTGCTAGCTGGTGATTTAGTGGTTGTAGACGAATTAAAATTGACCGGTCCAAAGACGAAAGATTTTATTGGTTTACTTAGTAAGGTTGCAGCACCAAAAGGTGTGACGTTAGTGGTAACTGATGTAGTAGAAAAGAATTTGAAATTAGCGGCGGGTAACGTGCCAACCGTACATGTTGAATTAGCTGACTCGGTCAATCCTTACGAGTTGCTGCGCTTCGATAAAATTGTTGTGACCAAGGCCGGTTTTGCAAAACTGACGGCGCGGGTGGGCAAGTAATGAAAAATCCGTACGATGTCATCAAGACTGTGCGTGTGACCGAGAAAGGCACAGCGCAGACAGAGAAACACAACCGGTATCAGGTGGTCGTGGACAAGCATGCAAACAAACTTGATATTAAGCATGCTGTTGAAAAGGCTTTCAAGGTGAAAGTGGTGCGAGTCAACACACTGCACGTTCGCGGTAAAGCACGTCGGCAACGTACAGCACAAGCTGGGACCTCGCCGGCATGGAAAAAAGCAGTCGTCACGCTCAAGGCTGGCGACAAAATTGAACTTACGTAATCAGCCATGGGCCTTAAAACTTTCAGACCAATAACATCCTCGCTACGCGGAACAGTATTGCCGGATTTCGCCGAGCTTACGAAGCATCAACCGGAGCAATCGCTGACAGTTGCGAAGCGGCGTACTGGTGGACGCAATAATCTTGGGCGGATGACAGCCCGTGGGATTGGTGGCGGGCATAAACAGCGCTACCGGATTATTGATTTTAAACGTGACAAGATTGGTGTGGCGGCAACGGTTGAAGCGATTGAGTATGATCCGAATCGATCGGCACGCATTGCACTGCTGAAGTATACGGACGGTGAGAAGCGTTACATAATCGCTCCGATTGATTTAAAGGTAGGTGCGATCATTAAGAGCGGACCGGATGCGGAGTTAGCATCTGGTAACGCTTTGCCGTTGCGGAAGATTTTGCCTGGAATGCCAATTCACAATATTGAATTGCGCCATGGACGCGGTGGCCAGTTGTGCCGAAGTGCAGCAATGGCGGCTCAGATCATGGCGATTGAAGGTGACTACGCGCTTGTGAAATTGCCGTCAAGCGAACTGCGAAAGATTCATGTGGATTGCTATGCGACGATCGGTCAAGTTGGTAATCCGGATCACATGAACGTAATGCTTGGCAAGGCCGGTCGTAGTCGGTGGCTCGGGATTCGCGGGATCAGTCGCGGTATGTGCCGCAATCCTGTCGATCATCCGATGGGTGGCGGACAAGGAAAGAGCAAAGGCGGTGGTGGTTGGCATCATCCGTGTTCACCATGGGGCAAGCTTGCCAAAGGCGGCAAGTCACGCCGGAAGCAGAAGTACTCGAATACATTTATCGTGGAGCGTAGAAAGAAATAATGGGACGTTCCCTCAAAAAAGGCCCGTTTGTTGATGACCACCTCATGGCCAAGGTGGAAAAGATGTCGGCTGGTGACAAGCGACCGATTAAGACTTGGTCACGACGATCAATGATCATGCCGGAATTTGTTGGGCATACATTTTTAGTGCATAATGGTAAGAATCATATGCCGGTGTTTGTGACCGAAAATATGGTTGGTCATCGGCTTGGTGAGTTTGCGCTCACACGGACATTCAGAGCACATGGCGCGCATACGGAGAAGGCGGTCGCCAAGTAAGGTGACCGGCAGATGTGCGTTGCGCAAAGG
>JBAXAT010000434.1:0-2027 GCA_037142335.1 Verrucomicrobiota bacterium
AATGTTTCGACAAAGGCGCGGATTTGATCTCGTACACGCCGGTAAATCGCCAACTTCTCCTCGCCATCCGGCAGGTGTTTCGTCAATTTCGGCGGATCTTCAAATCCGACATGCACCACCTTCGCTTTGCCGGTAAAGACCGGACAATGCTCGTTGGCGTGGCCGCAGACAGTGACGACGTAATCAAATTCCACCGGGCCAAGCTCGGCGACGGTCTTCGAGTATTGCCCGGTAATGGCAACACCGGCTTCAGTCATAACTTTAATGGCGTGCGGATTCATTCCGTGCTTCTCGATACCGGCGGAGTACGACTCAATCGCGGCAGATTTCAAGTGTCGCGCCCAACCTTCGGCCATTTGGCTGCGGCAAGAGTTGCCGGTGCAGAGGAATAAGACTTTTAGTTTTTGCATGATGAACATTTTCCAGTTTGTTTGATCGCTAGTTTTGATTGCCGGTCGCGTTTGAGGTCGCGTTGTAAGAAACTGATCTCGGTGAAACATCCGCGTAAGCAACGAAGTAGGGAGGTGTGGACTGCGTTGGTCGACGGAGAAAGTGCGTAGAATATCATTTTACCTTCTCGCCGGGTTTGCACCAAGCCTGACCGTCGCAGATAGGCAAGGTGGCGCGAAATTTTCGATTGTGGCACGCGCAGGATGTCTTGGAATTCGCAAACGCAATGCTCGCGCTGGGCGAGCAAATTCAACAGTCGCACCCGCGTCGCATCAGAAAAGGCTTTGAATAAGTCCGTGTGTTGATTCATGGACGAAATCATATCTGCCTAAGCGAATATGTCAATGCTCAATGTTCGCTAGCGGTATGATTTAGAGTCTTATCCCTTTTCTGGACCAGAACTGGCCCAAATCTGTTGCACTTGCTCGGCAAGGGCTGGCCCGCGTCGCATTCTTAGGAAGTTCCGTTGCGCTTTAAGGCCGGCGGCTTCAGCCCATGCGATTGCTGGGCGATTACCGATTGGGATGTCGAGAAACACCGGCTGACCAGCAAGTCGACGGGCTGCATCGTTAAATAACGCCAGTCCAGTTGCTTCATCAATGGCGATTGCCGGTCCAACATGTGTTGCGTGCGAGCCGGGCCGGTCCATTAAGTAGCCGGTGTCCTTCACAACCCGCGTGTTCGCGCCGTTTTCGACAGCCAACGCTTCCAGTAAGCGCGCGCGCGGTGTTGCGGTTGCTTGAAGATCTAATTTTGTCACTATTTCCAGCGAGTCTGGTTTTGCGACCGTTGCAGTGGTGCGCGTCAGCACGCCGGCATACCGGGTCAACTCGTACTCACCGATGAATCCAAGTTTTTCATAAATCGGTCGCCCCAATGGCGTGGCATCCAAGCGCACTGTGCGCTGACCAGTGAATGTGAGCGCCCGATTCATTAATGCAGTTCCGGTGCCGTGACGACGGTATTCGGGGTCAACTAGCACTAGCGCGATCCACGCGACATTGCCGAATATAAATGCGGCAACTGTGCCGACAAACTTCCCGTCAATCTCGGCGGCAAACCAACCGTCAGATTGTAATCGGAAAAACCTGTGCCAGTCGGCAGTCGTCTGATTCCAACCGGCAAGCTCCTTTAAGCGCATCCCAGCCGGAATATCGGCAATTGTCATTTGGCGAATCGTTGTGCTCATTTGAGATTTAATTCACTCCAGCTGATCCGCCACTGCCGTGCCGATGCCCGTTGTGCCGTAGCCGTTGCCGCAATAGAACAACCTCAGCCGGCCATTTTCTTCGATTACGTTCGGATACTCAGTCATCTGGCTTTCCCAACCAGTGCCCGTGGGCGGCAACGCCAGATTCGCGCCCGGCGCGCCGCGTTCCCAAACCAGCCCGTCGCGGCTGACCGCCTCGCAAATCGAATAGGCGCCGAACTGCGTCCCAATCCCAGCATAGATTGCCCGATATTGGGACCGCGTCTCCCAGACATTCAGCGCGATTGTGGCGACGTTCTCGTAGGCCGCGTCTGTGCGGGGACGCAGTACTACTTGTTTGTCGAACCAGTGGTGGCCGTCGAACGAG
>JBAXAT010000435.1:0-2021 GCA_037142335.1 Verrucomicrobiota bacterium
CGCTGACACGAAATTTGAGTTCGGCTTGGCCGGCGACCAAGTGATCCTGATTGACGAGGCGCTGACGCCGGATAGTTCACGGTTTTGGCCGGCGGTGAGCTACAAGCCCGGCGGGCCACAGCCAAGCTTTGACAAACAATTTCTGCGCGACTATCTTGAAACTCTCACGTGGGATAAGACCCCGCCGGGGCCGCAGTTACCGGCAGAGATTGTGCAGAAAACGAGTGAAAAATATGTCGAAGCCCTCAACCGGCTAACGGCGTAAAACGACAAGGGAGAATTTATGAGCCAAGTTTTTAACGACATTTGCCAGACTATCGGCCGCACTCCACTGGTGCGGCTCAACCGCGTGACCGCCGGGCTGGGCGCGGAGGTTTTGGTCAAATGCGAATTTTTCAACCCGGTCAGTTCCGTTAAAGACCGCATCGGCGCGGCGATGATTGAAGCCGGCGAAAAGGCCGGCCAAATCAAGCCCGGTACACTCATCATCGAGCCGACCTCGGGCAATACCGGCATCGCGCTGGCGTTTGTCTGCGCGGCGAAAGGTTACAAGCTCGTGTTGACGATGCCGGAGACGATGAGTGTTGAGCGGCGGACGTTATTGCGGATGCTAGGCGCGGAACTGGTGTTAACGCCGGGACCGGAAGGGATGCCGGGCGCTATCCGCCGGGCCGAACAGATGCAAAAGGATACGGCAAATTCGTATATGCCCAACCAATTCAGCAACCCGGCCAATCCCGAAATCCACCGGCGCACTACCGCTGAGGAAATCTGGAGCGACACAGCCGGCAAGGTTGACGCATTCGTGGCCGGCGTCGGCACCGGTGGGACGTTGACCGGCGTTAGTGAAGTTATCAAGAGCCGGAATCCGAATTTCAAATGCGTGGCGGTTGAGCCGGCGGATTCGCCGGTCATCAGTGGCGGCAAGCCCGGGCCGCACAAGATTCAAGGCATTGGCGCCGGTTTCATCCCCGTTAACCTCAACACCAAGATTGTGGACGAGGTGATCAAGGTCGCCAGCAACGATGCGTTTGTGACTGCGCGGCGGCTCGCCAAGGAAGAAGGCATTCTCTGCGGTATTTCATCTGGCGCGAATATTTGGGCGGCGATGCAATACGCTCAACGGCCGGAGAACAAAGGCAAGGTCATTGTGACCGTTGCGCCATCGACTGGCGAGCGCTATCTCAGCACACCGTTGGCGGATAAAGCTCGCGCGCAAGCATGAGCCAGACCGCATTGCTGTTTGCCGGCCAAGGCAGTCAAACTGTCGGTATGGGCCGGGACCTCTGCGAAAAGTTTGCCGTCTGCCGGCAACTTTTCGACCAAGCCAACGCCGTCTTAGGTCGCGACCTCGCACAGATTTGTTTTGCCGGCCCGGATGCGGTGTTGACGCAGACCGACAACGCGCAGCCAGGCATTTTCCTCACGAGCTTGGCGTGTCTGGCCGTGTTGCAATCGCAAATCCCGGATTTGAAATTTACCGCCACCGCCGGTCTCTCACTCGGCGAATTCACCGCGTTGACCGCGGCTGGCGCAATGACGTTTGAAGATGGATTGAAGCTTGTCCAAGCGCGCGGCCGGTTTATGCAGGAAGCGTGCGACTCGACGCAAGGCGGCATGGCTTCGATTATCAATCTTGACGACGCCGTACTCGTGGAAGTTTGCCGGGAAACGGATGTGGACATCGCCAATTTGAATTGTCCCGGTCAGACGGTCATCTCCGGTGCGAAGGACAAAATTGCCAAAGCCGTTGAACTAGCCAAAGCGCGTGGCGCAAAACGGGCGATCCCGTTGCCGGTAGCCGGTGCGTACCATTCTCGCTTGATGGTCGGTGCGCAGCAGAAGGTTGCCGGCGAACTCGCTGGCTTGACGATGTCCGAACCGCGGGTGCCAGTCGTGGCCAACGTTAGCGCGCGTCCCGGCTGTTCCGTCGCCGAAATTAAAGACCTACTCACCCGGCAAGTCACCGGCACCGTGCGCTGGACCGAATCCATGCAATGGCTGATCGCGCAGGGTTTCAC
>JBAXAT010000436.1:0-2020 GCA_037142335.1 Verrucomicrobiota bacterium
GAAGGTGACTTTCATCTTCACCGTCCGGTTCGCCATGATCACGGCCTTGAGCCGGTGCTGACCGTCAATCAACCGTTCGTCAACGTCAAACGCCAGGCCCTGATGCGTGGCCGCCCAGACGCCGTTGACCATGTCGCGCGCGTAAGCCACCACCATGTCATCCTTGATCGTCCGGTTGCCGTAATTATTTTTCAGCCATTGCCATGCCAGCGCCGGCGTTACATCGATCCAAAGGTCATAGGGCTCGTTGGTTTTCTTTTCACGCGCGACCGGCGTGCCGGGCTTGGCGACGGGAGCCAGGTGCGTGGCCATGGTGGTGGAAGTGCGGGCGACGACAAATTTGCGGATGGTTTCCGCGCTGGGCAGTTGGGTGGTCATGATTTTTTCTTGAGTTGGGCGACGGTGCTGCCGCCGCGGTTAAAACTGTCGAGCAGGGAAGCCGTGGCGTTGCGACTGAAGCGCGTCCAGCGTTTGCCGGCGATCAGGTGGCGCTGCTCATTGGTGAGTTGTGTCACTTCGCCGAGAGCCACACAGCGCCGGTGAAGTTCGGCCTTGTCGAGCATCTCCAGATTGGCCGGGTCAAAATTATTGCGGTTGCGATCGATGAAAAAGATTTCCATTCCCTTCGGCATTTTCAATTTGTGATGTTGCTCCCAGACCAGATGTTGAAGCGGACGGCGATCCACGGCCCTGCCGGCGGTTTTGCCATGCCTGTAAAAGCCCTTGGTGGACCACCAGAACGCGCGGTCATCCCAGACCAGGCCGGAACTGCCGCGCTTGGGTTTGATGGAATACGCCCCAAACCGCTTGAATAATTTTAACACGGCCGGCAGACCGGCGCCGGAACGCGCAGCGCGGTAACTGTCAAACGTGATCGGGGTCACGTTCGACGAACAGGGCCCGGTCGGCTGCGGCATCGGATAATCAGTCGGGTTCCGGCGGCCGGCGAGCTGGCGGGCAATCCGGGCCTCGGCGCGTTTGATCTCACGAGCTTTCATCGGCCACCTCCCGCGAGGACGGCCAGCGTGCTCCGGCGGCCGCTCTGATGACTGGATAGCATCAGGCCGAGCTTCTGTTTGGCCACCTTGGTGAACTGGTTGGCACCGGTTCCGCGCCGTTGTTGTTGTTCATCGTGCGAAAGCAGTTCCAGATTTTCAATGGTGCAGTTCTTGCGATCGCCATCCTTGAAACAAACCGTGTGACCGGCCGGGATCGGACCGTTGTGGTCGGACCAGATTCTCCGGTGTAGGAAAGTTTCCGCCGTGTATTTGCCGCTGCGGTAAATTGTGTCCCGGTAATAATCGTTTGAATCCAAAGTGTATTTTCTGCCGCGGTAAACGAGCTGCGGATTAAATTTTTTGGCCCGCAACTTCAGGCCGCGCCGCTTGAAAATGTCAAACAATGCCTGCCGGGTGCGGTCATGTTTTGCCGCCACTTCGACGAGAGAGAGACCGGATTGATAATCTGCATACATCAGATCAATCCACTGCCGCGGCATCCCGCGCCGGCCGCAGTAGCAAGCGCCCATGCCGGACATCTTCGGGACACACGTCGCGGTTTTTGGAAATGGCATGGCGTCAGTCGTGTTCATAGCTTCACAAACACCACGCGCCGGTTGATCCGGCGTAATTTTAGATGGCGATACATGCCGCGCGAAATCCGCATGGCCACGCCCGATCGGGACAGGCCGCTGCGCTCCGATTCCGCCGCCAGAAAATCCTTCATGCTGATCTCGCCCGGACGCCGCAGCGGCGCCGTTATTCTTTCCTCCGCCGAACAGACGAAGACCACCCGACGGTTCACCCGAAGCAGACGCAGCCGATAGCCGCCGTGGCTAATCCGGTGGTAGATGTTCGAGGTGGAACACTCCAGCCGCTGCGCCTCATCCAGGCAAAAACGCTTTAACAGGATTGGAGGTTCAAACTTCATGGCTTATACGCCGCTTTCCATGCAGGCCGGACAATAATCGCCGCCATTGACCCGGCCCCAGCCGGCCTTTTTGGCCTCCCGTCGGAGTTCC
>JBAXAT010000437.1:0-2016 GCA_037142335.1 Verrucomicrobiota bacterium
TTCCATCATGCCGAGGCCGTAGGTCTGGAGTTTGACCGGGTCAACCGTCACTTGGTACTGCTTCTGAAATCCACCAAGCCCGGCCACTTCCGACACACCCGGTACGCTCTGCAACGCATACCGGAGATTCCAATCCTGATAACTCCGCAAGTCAGCGAGCGAATGCTTACCGGACTTGTCCACCAGCGCGTACTGGAACACCCAACCGACGCCCGTAGCATCCGGCCCGAGTTCCGGCGTCACTCCTGGGGGCAACTGGCCTTGGAGTTTGGAGATATACTCGATGACCCGGCTCCGTGCCCAGTAGATGTCCGTTCCGTCTTGAAAGATGACATAGACGTAACTGAACCCGAAATCGCTGAAGCCGCGGATTGCTTTCACCTTCGGCGCGCCGAGCAATGCGGAGATGATCGGGTACGTCACCTGATCCTCGACGATGTCCGGTGACCGGTCCCATTTCGTGAACACGATGACCTGCGTATCAGATAAATCCGGTATCGCGTCCAACCGGATATTCTTCATCGTGTAGAACGAAAACGCCACCGCTGTCGCTGTGAGCATTATGACGAGCAGCCGGTTGTGCGCCGAAAAATGAATTACCCGTTTGATCATTCACTCGGTAATACGTCGCCGCACTGCAAAACCCTCGCTGAAAGTCAGCGTTTGGAGTATTGCCGGCGCCGTTTCATCAGCTCGAAGCCCAGAATACTAAAGACGCCGGCGCCGAGGCAGATCGCGATATCGAGCGGGTGCAACACCGCGAACTTGAACAGGCCGCGCAGGAAGGGCACGGTGAGCACGAGGGTTAGGAACACTGTCGCTCCACCCAGCACCCACCAGACCGCTGCGTTGGGCGTCCGCAATGTGGCGAGGATCGTCCGGGTCCGCGAGCGATTGGTGAGAATCAGGCCGAGGTTGGCAATGATGAGTGTGGTGTAGGATAAAGCACGCGCTTCTTTATCGTTCTGGCCGCGGTACCACGAGATACCGTATACCGCGAGTACAACGGCGAGCACTGCCAACCCCTGCAGGACGCTAAAAAGAACGCGCTTGCGGCTGAATAATGGTTCATTCGGATCGCGCGGTTTGCGCTGCATGATGTCGCCCTCTTCCTGCTCCGCCTCAAAGATTGTCGAGCAGGCCGGGTCGATGATGAGTTCCAGAAACAGGATATGCACGGGCATCAGCATGAGTGGCCATTTAAATAACACCGGGATTAACGACATCCCGGCAATTGGGACGTGAATGGCAAAAATGTAGGCAATGGCTTTTTGGATGTTATCGAAGATTCGCCGGCCGAGCTTGATGGCGGCGACGATCGAGGAGAAATCGTCGTCGAGCAGTACCAGCGCCGCCGATTCGCGCGCCACGTCGGTGCCGCGACCACCCATCGCGATGCCGATGTGCGCCGACTTCAACGCCGGGGCATCGTTGACGCCGTCACCGGTCATGGCAACGATTTCGCCGTTGGCCTTGAAAGCCTGCACAATGCGCAGCTTCTGCTCCGGCACGACCCGGGCAAAGATGTTCACCTGGCCAATGCGCTGCTGCAATTGCTGGTCATCCAACGTTGTTAATTCTGGCCCGGTAATCAGGTCGCCGGGTGGCAAGCCGATCTGGCGGGCGATGTTCTGCGCCGTTACGGGATAATCGCCGGTGATCATCACCACTCGGATGCCGGCAGTCTGACATTCGCGGATCGCGTTTGGCACAGTCGGACGGACTGGGTCAACCAACCCGAGCAAGCCGATAAACTCGAACGTGAAATCGTGCTGTTCCGACGGCAATTCGGCTTGTTTGTGGAACCGGGCGCGGGCGACGCCGAGTACGCGCAGACCGTCGCGGGCCATCGCGTCAATTTGCCGGGCCAGTTCCTGCGTTTGCGCCGGGGTGAAATGGCAGAGGTCGGCGATGGCCTCGGGGGCACCCTTGGCGGCGATGATATAGTCGTCGCTGGTCCGCGATTTCCAGACGTGCGACAGCGCCAGCAGTTTGCGCGAGAGTGAATATTCCCGG
>JBAXAT010000438.1:0-2005 GCA_037142335.1 Verrucomicrobiota bacterium
GAAAACTGGTCGCATCAATGATCTTGCCGGCCTCCTAAAAAAACAACCAGCCTACGGCAATACCGGTATCGGTCACACCCGCTGGGCGACTCACGGCGCGCCGACCGACGCCAATGCCCATCCGCACCTTGACCAATCCGGCAAGATTGCGCTCGTTCACAACGGCGTCATCGAAAATCACCAGTTGCTGAAAGATAGACTCATCGCCAAAGGTCACAAGTTCACCTCGCAGACCGACACCGAAGTTCTCGCCCATCTCATCGGCGAATATTACAAAGGCGATTTGACCGAAGCCGTTCGCCTTGCCCTCAAAGAAGTCGTCGGCACTTACGGCATTGCCGTCATCCACGTTGACCACCCCGAAAGCATCGTCGGCGCGCGGCGCGGGAGTCCGTTGCTGCTCGGCGTCGGCCGGGAAGAAAACTTCCTCGCCAGCGACGTCAGCGCCATCATCGCTCACACTCGGCGCGTCGTGTACCTGAATGATTTTGAAATTGTCACCCTGACCGGCGATGATTTCCAAGTTTCGACCATCGAAGCCGCTACCGTCACACCGCAAGTCCGGGAAGTCGAGTTCGCCGCTGAGGAAGTCGAGCGTGGTAAATACGCACATTTCATGCTCAAGGAAATTTTCGAGCAACCGCGCGTCGTGGAAAACGCCCTGCGCGGCCGCATCAGCCACGACGAATGCACTGCCCGACTGGGCGGCTTGAACATCACACCGGCCGAACTGCGCGCCGTGGACCGGATTATCTTCATCGCCTGCGGCACTGCACTGCACGCCGGCATGGTTGGTAAATATCTCATCGAAGACCTGGCACGCATCCCAACTGAAACCGATTACGCCAGCGAGTTCCGGTATCGCAATGCACCGATTGATAAACACACACTCGTTTTTGCCATCAGCCAGTCCGGTGAAACGATTGATACGCTGGCTGCCATCCGCGAATGCCGGCGCAAAGGCCACAAAACACTTGGCATCGTCAACGTCGTCGGCTCGACTATTGCCCGTGAAGTGGACGGCGGCACCTACATGCATGCCGGTCCAGAAATTGGTGTGGCCGCGACCAAGACGTTTTGCTCGCAAGTCACGATTATTTCCCTGCTGGCGGTATTGCTGGGGCGGATGCGGCATATGGCCTCGACACGCGGCATTGAGATTCTCAAGGAACTCGAAGCCATTCCCATCAAGATCGACCGAATCCTGAAACAGAGCGATACCATTGCCGGTATTGCTAAGAGATATTGCGAGGCGAATAACTTCCTATTCCTTGCACGGCAATACAACTTCCCTATCGCCCTCGAAGGCGCGCTCAAGCTTAAGGAAATCTCCTACATCCACGCCGAAGGCTACCCAGCTGCTGAAATGAAACACGGCCCGATTGCCCTTGTCGAACCGCGCACACCGTCGGTGTTCATCGCACCGCGCAATTCGGTCTACGACAAAACGATGGCTAACATCGAGGAAGTCAAAGCTCGTAAAGGCCCGGTTATCGTGGTGGCCACTGAAGGTGATGAGGTAATGCGCACGAAAGCCGACGATGTGATTTTTATTCCCGATACGCTGGAATGTTTGCAGCCGTTGCTGACAGTGATTCCTCTGCAACTGCTTGCCTATCACATTGCCGTCCTGCGCGGCTGTGATGTTGACAAGCCGAGGAACCTAGCTAAGAGCGTGACCGTCGAATAATCAGTGACTGTCAATTTGAAATGCTTGCACAACTACCGGTAACCTTGTAAGAAACACAGCTTCGTAGGCATATTCATATCAACTATGACTCGCAGTAGCGCTCCGTCTGATATTTTGCGGACACGTATGCTAACCAAGTGGCTAATCCACCTGGTGTTGATACTCATTTTGGTGGCACCGCTGCAAGCCGTAGAGCGCGAAGCGGCGATTTCCAGCGAGGACTTCAACCGTCTCGACACGTTTGAGGGGCACGAGCTGACAAAGGCTGATCAGGCATTTGCGGCGAAGGATTACCGGAACGCCGGTGCGACGTAC
>JBAXAT010000439.1:0-2004 GCA_037142335.1 Verrucomicrobiota bacterium
ATGCTGTGAACTTCATTGTATTCAACCAGTATGTCATTGCCATCAATCCGGACACAGGAACTGGGGCCGTCGTTCATCAGGTTATGAGCGATGCGCATGCCCACACCGGCCGCATAGATGGCTGGCGTGTAGGTGCGGTCAATCCGCCCGAAATGGTGCAGATGACAGTTTTCCACGAGAAAATCGGCCCGCTCCAAGTTCGCCCGGTTTCCACCGGTCAGCGAGGTTGCGTTTCGGCCGGTGTGATGAATATCACAGCCCAATAACATGTGCCGGGTGCCGCCATTGATGGTTACGCCGTTACCGGCCATGCGCTTCACCTCGCAGCCGACTATCTGGACATTGTCGCCTTTGTTGATTTGGATGCCGTCAACCGGCCGAGGTCAAATACCAAGCCTTCCAACCGCAGGTTCGATGTTTCCCTGGTCGCCAGAAACGGCACCTTGAGCACGCCCAACTCAATTTTTTGCCGCTGCGGATCGCCGGTGGGCCAGAGATAAAGTTTTCCCGTGCGACGATCCAGATACCATTCGCCGGGCCGGTCCAATTCCTCCAGCAAATTGAACGCGTAATATTTTATGCCCTGCTCATCATCCATGCCCCGCTTGCCTAAATCATAAGGTTTAGCGGTGACAATGCGTTTAGCGGCAGTATCAATCTTCCCGATTTCAAGGGTGGAATCAGCCCAAAGCTTTTGCCAGTAGCCAAACAACCAAGCGTCCTCCGCCGTGATCCAGCGGGCGTGGCGATTATCCAGATACTCGAAGACCGACGGCGTGCCATTAGTTATGCTCCCCGGCGCGATAAGCTTACCGGCGTCCACGAAACCCTCATTGGGCCAGCGCGCCAGAGTCTGCGGTTCACCATCCACATAGAGTTCCACGGTCGGCGGAGAGGGCGGTTGGCTAAAACCACGCACCGCCAAATTTCCATAATCCTGAAGTCCGAGCGACTTGAGATCGCACACCAGAATCTGGCCGCGTGCCTCAGGAACCAGTCGCGCTAAAATTGCTGAATCTTGCACCGGAACAAATCCATTGAGCCGCATGCCGCCGTAGAGAACCGCCTTGCCGCTTTCCGCTGCCTTCCATACGACTGGCGTGCCATTGCCGCCAGAATCCTCGGTGCTCAATGCCAAGGTTTCGTTCACGCGATACTCGCCGTTTTTCAAAATGACCGCGATGGGGACCTTCACGCTGCGGAGCAACTCGCGCACGAGATCGCGGGCGCGACTTAGCGTGGCCACCGGTTTCGCAGGCTGACCGGAATTGGCGTCATTGCCATCAGGCGCCACCCATATTTCTGCCGCGTAGCGTTCGATGGCGGGCAGCTTGGTGCGCGATTCGGTGACATCGCGGGCCGGCAGACCTTGGGCGGTGCGCTCCATTTCCTGCAACAACCCGGCGGCTTCCTGCCGGTGGTGGGCCAGATAAGTGGTCCGGCTTTGGATGCGGCGATAAATATCTTTGGCGGACGAATTACTTCCATCCAACCGGTATGACTGCGCCAAACGCAATTCCGCCCAAGCCGCCCAAAACGGTGGCACTCCGGGCGTGCCAAGTATCTTCGCAAAAACTGACCGCGCCGCGGTGGTTTTCTTTTGCACCATGGCTTCGTTGCCTTGATCGGCCAAATCCGCCAGCGCTTCTTCGACAGTCATCCCGTCCCCGGGCTTGATCCCGTAGGCAGTGCGTTGGGCATTGAACGCAGACTTGACCTCGGCATCCGCCAAAGCTCGCCGCCAGACGGCGACATCCGCCATCGCGCCGTGGTAATTCTGCCACGTGGAACCGATGGTCAATTCGTTTCCCAAATTCAGATTTCCAGCCCATCCTGCGGGAAATTGACTCCGGCCGGCTTCGCGTCCGTTCAAGTAAACCGTTGTCTTCCCATTCCGGCGATCCGTGATCAGCGCAACATGCATCCACGTCGCGGGCTTGAAACACGGGGTGGAACTTCCCCACACGGATACGCTCTTACCGGCGGCGGTCGGTTTGTAGCAGT
>JBAXAT010000440.1:0-1992 GCA_037142335.1 Verrucomicrobiota bacterium
GTTGTCTGACCAACGATTTCAAGACTGCGCGGACTGAGTTTATCGAGCGTGTCTTTGTCGGTGTGCCAGTAATCATTTTTACCAAGCGCGCTGCCGTACTCGAAGTCAATCAGATCCACCGCCGGAATACCGGCACGCATAAAAGGCGTGTGATCGTCCAGGATATCGCCTTTAGCTAGAGTGAACGCCTCGCGGCAGCCAACGTCGCGAGCGGCCGCAAAAACTTCTTCAACTAACTTAGCGGTGCAGTTTGGCGGCAGAGTCACATTGAGACTGGCATCACCAACCATGTCGAGTAGGATGACCGCTTTGATTGAGTCCACTTGTTTATCGGCCTTGAGTTGCTCAACGAAGAACTTACTGCCAATCAGCCCATCGCTAGTGGAATACTCTTGAATGGCTTCCTCACCGTCAAAAAACACAAACCAGACGTTTGGCATCATTGCCGCACAGCGCGCCAGCTCCAGCAATGCCCCACTACTAGATCCGCCATCATTGGCGCCGACGAAGTTAATGTCCGGCAAGTATTTCGTATCGAAGTGTGAGGCGATGATAATTATTGGATCGGTACCACGGCGGGGCGACTTTCCGATTACGTTACGAAATTGCAACGGTCCCCGTGGTGAACCAGCCATGAACACTTGTTCCTGCACATCCAACCCAGCTTCTTCCAGTTGCGATGAAATGTATGAGCAGGCTTTTGTCAGTGCCGGGCTGCCGGCAGGACGCGGACCAATATTGACCAGTGCCCGCACGTGATTGATGGCGCGCTTGCCATCGAAAGAACGCCAGTCAACTTCCGTGGGCAGTTTCGGTGAACAACTGGCCAAGAGACAAGCTGTGCTGAGTGTTAAAATGAATTTGGTTGCCATTGGCTTGGCGTTACTTCTGGTTAACCATCACTGCCCGTCAGAGATTATCAATCCCGAAAATTCCAAGTAATCTGGACAAGTCGTCATTGCCGTAATATGCGATCTCGATCTTGCCCTTTTTCTTGCCATGCCGAACACTGACCGCTGTACCCAATCGCTGCTGCAACCGCTCCTCGATCGCCAAGATATCAGCCGTCTTGATCGCACCGGCAACTGTGCGCGTTCCCGGCACTGTCGTCTTCTTGAGTTGTTCGACGAGTTGTTCGGTATCGCGCACGGTCAAACCGCGTTTGAGAACCCGCTCTGCAACGAGTCGTTGTTCCTCGGCAATCGACAGCCCTAAAATCACTTTCGCGTGCCCGACACTAAGTTGACCATTGCCAACCCACGCCAGTACTTCTGCCGGCAACGCCAGCAACCGCAACGCATTTGCTACCGCTGCCCGGCTCCGTCCGACTTTGTCAGAAATCTGCTCCTGCGTCAGCTTGAAAAGCGTTGCCAACTGTTCGTAAGCACGCGCCACCTCAACCGGATTCAGGTCTTCGCGCTGAATGTTCTCAATCAACGCCAGCTCGAGCGATTCCTCGTCCGTGGCTTGCCTGACAATCACTGGCACCGTGGTCAGCCCGGCTTCCTTGGCAGCGCGCCAGCGCCGTTCGCCGGCAATTAACTCATACCGGCCACCGTCACGTGGTCGTACCAGCAATGGCGACATCACGCCGCGTTGTTTGATCGAGGCGGCAAGTTCCTTCAAATGTTCCGGATCGAATTCCGCACGCGGCTGAAACCGGTTGCGTACGATGACGTTGATGTTGAGCTGTTGCAGCCCGGTTGACGGCATGGCCGCCGGTGTCGGCACTGCTGGCGCCATCACCGGCGCTGTTTGCACAGTAACCGCCGTGCCGATGCCTCCGCCAATCAGTGCGTCTAATCCTCTGCCAAGTGCCTTTTTCTGCATGATGAGGAGAAGTTTTAGCCGTCAGGCGTTGGCTTGTCGAGGCTAAAGCCCAAGGAAAACATTTGCCGAGGCCAAGCTGGCGACCTTGTCGCTGGGAGTTATCAGAGTGCGGCAATTCGCCGCATGATTTCCCGGCTGATGTCTAGAAATAACGCCTTCGCC
>JBAXAT010000441.1:0-1988 GCA_037142335.1 Verrucomicrobiota bacterium
TACCCGAAACGACACGGGTATCGCGCCCTACACTCGAACCGTGAGGAGTTTTTTCTCCTCCGTATCCCACAGTACAAGCCGCTGACGCAGAGTGTTGAGGTCATCACCGACACACACGAAGCGTGTGCCTTCCACGACCGCCTCGTGGGTGCAATGGAAATGCCCAAAGACCCAGCCGCGCGGCCGGTAACACAGGTCGCGCCAGAGTTGAGCTAATTCCATTTCACCGCAATCGTCTGGCGGGCCGGGATCGAACCCGGCTTTAACGATGTGCTCGGTAACGCCGTGCTCCAAGTCCGGCGAGCCGCGCACGCCAATTCCGATGCCGGCCGGACACGAGTGCGTGACGATGAGGTCGGGCTTCTCGCGATTGAACAGCGCCACGGCCTGCTCGCGGTGTCGGCGCAGGATGTAGTTGGGAAACCGGCTGAGGAGGTTGTGTTTCTGTGGACGATCCACGTACAACGCGCCGCCCATGAAACCAATCTTGGATGCGCCCAACCGCGTCACGGAAGGGCGCGGCTGGTAAATCAGGTTAGCCTCCTTCTGCCACGCGCTGGCGGCACCGGTCAGCAAGGCGCGGCGGAGCCAAGCGTGGTCTTCGTGGTTGCCGTCAATCACGTGCACCGGCACCGGGTAACGCACTTTCTGTTCGCGGGCACGCACCATCACGTCCTTGTAGAAACCGTAGTCACCCACCTGGATACCGGCTTCAATCCGGTAATCGGTCTGCACCTGCCGCAGTACGTCCGCCAGTTCCTGGTGCCGGCCATGGACGTCGCCGATGATCAGGACGCGCATGGATTTAGGCCATCCGCGCAAAATCGGTTTGGAGCCGCGCTTGAAAAACGGAGATATCGGCGAAGACCTTCTTCAACACGGACCGCTCCAGTTGAGTCAATTCCGACAGGTTGATGTAATTGTCGGGCGGCTCGCTACGACCAACTTGCGCGGCTTGGTGCGCGAGGCGCATTTGCATCAGCGCGGTGTAGGCTTGAAGAAGTTCGTCATGGCTCGAAGGCACCAGCACGCCTTGGTCACGGAGCCGGGCGAGGCGTTCGAGAGTGTTGGTCTCGGCGAAGTGGTGTTGCAGGGCGTACATGCGAGCGAAATTAACGAGCGGGATGATGGCGCTCTTAATGTTAAACGTCGCGGGGTGTTCGCCGCCGGATTCGAGTTGGATGTTGCCGAAAAATCCGCGCGGGGCTTTGAATTGGAGTGTGCTCTGGGCAAGGTGAAAGAAAAAAGCTGGTTGGCCGGATTCGAGAAGCTGCTGGAGATGCTGTCGCAACTGGGTAATGTGCCCGGCCTCGCCGTAGGCGCAGCGGAAATCAAAGAAAATGTTCACATCGAGCAGGTCTTGTGGGTTGGCGGCGGTAATGCAGTCGGTGAAATACTGCCGCCACCGGCTGAGCGGCTGGCACCATTTCGGGTTGCTGGCCATCGTTTCGCCCTTGCAACGCCGATAGCCAACTTGATCGAGCCAGCCGCAAACTTTTTCCCCGAGCCGGAGAAAATATGTCTGCGCATCGGCGCCATCAGCGTAGATAATGGCGTTATCTTGGTCGGTGGCGAGGGTTTGTTCTCCGCGCGCGACGCTGCCGAACGCGACAAACGTGTACGGAACCGGCGGTTGGCCGAGTTCGGCTTCGGCTAATGCGATCAACCTGGCGGTGATGGCGTCGGAGACACTCGACATGATGCGTGTGACGTGTTCGACGCGCGTACCGGCATCGAGTAGGGATTTGACAAGGTGTGGCAGTTTCACGCCGCAATCCTTGAGTTCTTCGGGTGACTTGGCCTGTTCGATCTCGCCGAGAAGCAGGCCGATAACGTGGCGTTGGGCGTGGAGAATTTCTGTACCGGCAAGGACGCCGAGCGTGGCACCACGTTCGTCGGTGACGACGAGATGCTGGACGCCGCGCTCCTGCATCAGCCGGGCGGCCTCGAACAGGCGGCCCGCGCCTTCGCGAAGGCCACCGTCCATG
>JBAXAT010000442.1:0-1978 GCA_037142335.1 Verrucomicrobiota bacterium
TTATAGCCGACCGCTGTCGAACCGGCCCCGCGGCAAGTTAAGTTCGGGCGGCAGCGATGCCGGTGCGCCAGTTTTGCCGCGCTTGAGCGTCACGGAATGTCTGCACTACACGCTAACGTGTGATCCGGATGTGGCACTGCTTGGGTTGAGTTTTCCGAACGAACAGGACGCGGCCTATGCTGCTGCCGGTAACTTCCAGCCGCTGACTCCGGCGGAAATGGTGGACATCAAACGGCGCGCCGATCAAGCGATTGCAGGGAAGGGGACTTGTTGGTGGAATCCGCCAACTGCGGATGTCTCGACCCGGTAGCTCAAGAGCTGATCTTTTTCGAAGACGAAATAGCCGCGGAATTGAGTACTGGCCAAAACCAATGGCAACCAATGCGGATCGTCCTGCCACATTTGTGCGTACGGAATCTGATTCACCGCCACCCAGAATGGCGTTGCCTCGACGGTCTCAATTGGCTGACCGACGCAATCGGTTGCAGTGAATACGGCAACGTGGAGTTTGTAGCCATCAAGGAATTGAAAATGCAATGTGCCGCAGCGCTCTAATCCGACTGGCGTCACGCCGAGTTCTTCTTGTACCTCGCGAATTGCGGCTTGGTTCGGAGTTTCTCCCGGCTCCAAACGGCCACCCGGTCCATTGATTTTGCCGGCGCCAAGGCCGCGTTTCTTGTGAATCAGTAGGATCTGTCCGTTGCGGATAACAAAACAGAGAGTGGCGTACTCGGTCGGCTGCCAACGCGGCCAGTCAATCTTGTCAACGTGCAACTCGCCAGCAGGCATGTGGCTATCCGCTTTGCGTTCAGTACTGGATGGCGGAAAAAACGTTGTAACCGGCGAGTCGATCGCGGCCTTTGAGGAAGGCGAGTTCGATCAGGAAATCAATCTCGGCGATATTGCCGCCAAGTTCTTTCACCAATTTGGCGGCGGCCATCGCGGTGCCGCCGGTCGCGAGCAGGTCGTCCACAATGATGACGTTGTCGCCACTGGCGATGGCATCAATGTGCATCTCAGTGGTCGCACTGCCATATTCTAGCGTGTAACTGGTGGCGACAGTTTTCCACGGCAGTTTGCCTTTTTTGCGGACCGGGATAAAACCGATGCCGAGCTTATAAGCTACCGCGCCGGCAAAAATAAAACCGCGCGCGTCAATTCCGATGACCGCCTTTAAGTTTTTACCTTTGTGCCGGTCGGCGAGTGTGTCAATGGCACAACGAAACAGTTTCGGATCTTGAAGAATCGGGGTGATGTCCTTGAAAAGAATTCCTTTAATTGGAAAATCCGGGACATCACGAACAGCGGCTTTAAGTTGCTTGTGCATGACGTATTTTTATCGCGTTGAGTTCGCCGTGGCAATCCCTATAATTAAACCATGCTGCAAGCCCATACTGACCAGCGTCCGCGTTTGAACTGGCGGCATTTTCTTGTCAACATCGCCTCACCGGTTCTCCTGACCTTTGCGCTGTGCCTCGGTCTGATTTTTGCGGTGGTCATCCCCACCATGCGCCGCAACATCATCGAGCGAAAGAAGGAGATGATCCGGGAATTGACGCAGACGGCGTGGAGTGAACTGGCCGGGTTGCACGAACAGGAGAAGGCCGGTACGCTTTCCCGTATAGCTGCCCAACAAACCGCCAGCGCCCGCATCCAACGACTTCGCTATGGCGACGATGGCAAGGATTATTTCTGGATCACCGACATGCAGCCGCGCATGGTCATGCACCCCTACCGGCCTGAACTTAACGGTCAGGACCTCGCCGGCTACGCCGACCCCGCCGGTAAGAAACTGTTCGTTGAATCCGTCGCACTCGTCGGCGCCGAGGGCGATGGCTACGTGGACTACCTCTGGCAGTGGAAAGACGACGAACGGCGGGTCGTGCCCAAACTCTCCTATGTCAAAGGATTCGCTCCGTGGGGTTGGATTATCGGCACCGGCATCTACCTCGAAGACGTTCGTATTGAGGTCGCCAAT
>JBAXAT010000443.1:0-1975 GCA_037142335.1 Verrucomicrobiota bacterium
CACCTTGGTGATGGTCTTGGGCACCCGGAGCGCAAAGAGGGTGAGGAAGCTGTCGCGCTGGTCAACGCTTTGACAAAGGAAGTCGCCGGTATCACGCAGTCTGAAATTGTCGTTTGCCCGCCATTTACGGCATTAGCGGCGGTTGCCGGTGCATTGGCCGGTTCGAATATCCAGCTCGGTGCGCAAAATGTGCACTGGGAAAAAGACGGCGCGTTTACCGGCGAGATTGCGCCGGCAATGCTTAAGGATTTGTGCGTCCGGTATGCCGTGGTTGGCCACAGTGAGCGCCGGCAATTCTTCGGCGAGACCGATGCCGGTGTGAACAAGCGCGCGAAAGCCGCGTTGGCCAATGGCCTGCGTCCAATCGTTTGTGTCGGCGAGATGTTGGCCGAACGCGAAGCCGGTAAGATGGAAACCGTCGTGGCCGGGCAGGTGCGTGGGAGTTTGGCCGGATTTGATAAGAATCAAATTCTCGAAACTGTTATCGCTTACGAGCCGGTTTGGGCGATTGGTACTGGTAAGACGGCGTCGCCGGCACAGGCGCAGGAAGTGCACGCGTTAATTCGCCGGTTGCTCGGCGAGTTGTTTGGCACGGATGTGGCCGGCAAGGTGCGGATTCAATATGGCGGCAGTGTGAAACCGGATAATGCGAAGGAATTGCTCAGCCAAGTGGATATTGACGGCGCGCTGGTCGGTGGTGCAAGCTTGAAAGCCGGTGACTTTGCCGCTATCGTCAAGGCGACGGTGTAACCCCGAGAGAAAGAGAAACAAATGACTATATTAATTTGGATTTTGACAGCGGTTCACGTGCTTGTGGCGTTTTTTTTGGTTGGGCTGGTGCTGATGCAGAAGTCGCAAGACCAAGGCGTCGGCGCGGCGTTTGGCTCCGGCGTGACGGACTCGGTGTTCGGCGCCGGTACGACGACAGCGCTGGTGCGGATGACGATTTGGTGCGCTTGCATCATGCTCGGTACGACGCTGCTGTTGGCGGTGCTGCATTCACGGCGCAGTAATGAGAGCGGTTCGGTATTGCAACGGGCGTTGCAGTCCGCTCCGGCTGCCACAGCGCCAGCGATACCGCAGGTGGCACCAACACCGGCTCCCGCCGTCCCGACAGAACCGGCGAAGGCGCCGTAACTTTTGCGGACGAATTGCATGAACGCCCGCGGCCGGCTAATCGCTTTGGCAGCGGGCGTTTTTTTAGTGGCTTTACCGTCGCACGCGTTGGAATCGGGATCCACACGGCAGGAATCCGGTATCGCCAGCGGGATGGTCTATTATGGCGCTACCGACCGGATTCGCGGGTTTGATCCGGTCACATCAGCAGATGTGTCGAGTGCCCATGCGGTTTACAAGGTATTCGAAGGACTTTACGAATACCAATATCTGACCCGCCCCTATACGGTCCGTCCCAATCTGGCCGCCACGATGCCGGAAGTTTCGCCGGATGGCCTGACCTATACGTTTCGCTTGAAGCAAGGGGTGCGGTTTGCCGACGATCCCTGCTTTCCCGGTGGCAAAGGCCGAGAATTGACGGCGGAAGATTTCGTCTATTCCTGGAAGCGCATCGCGGACGTCAAGACCAAGAGTAATTGCTTCTGGATTTTTGAGGATCGGATTGCCGGCATCAACGACTACCACGCCGCCTCGATGAAACGCCGGGTCAGTTACGATGAACCGGTCGCGGGCTTGCAGGTGCTGGATCGGTACACGTTGCGGGTGCAGTTAACGCAGCCATACCCACAGCTCATCTGGGTGTTGACGATGAGCTATACGTTTGTCGTGCCGCGTGAGGCGGTGGAGAAATATGGCTCCGAGTTCTTGAATCATCCAGTCGGAACCGGACCGTACATTGTCGGCGACTGGCGGTTCCGCAATTATGGAGGCTCGATGCGCGACCAGGAAGTGATCGACGCGGCCGACGAGCGCGGCGTGGCGATGGTGTTCAGCGGCGTGCGTCATTTCCGCCATTGAA
>JBAXAT010000444.1:0-1973 GCA_037142335.1 Verrucomicrobiota bacterium
CCATAATCGGCTCGCGGTAGCACCGCCGACGCCCGGCAACAGTCGTGCGATGCGCTTGAATGAAAGTTCGTCGTTCGGATTCGTGGCGAGCTTGAGAAAACAAGCCACGTCCTTGATGTGTGCCTGCTCGAAGAAGCGCAACCCGCTGGTGATGACGAACGGGATGTTGCGCTTGGTCAGTTCCATTTGCATTTCCATTGCGTGGAAATGTGCTCGGTACAGCACGGCGATATCCGTCAGCTTGCCGCCATCCGCACGCAGTTCAAGAATCCGCTGGGCAACAAATTGCGCCTGCTGGTTGGCATCTGCGCACGCGACGAGCCACGGCTTTCCGCCGCCTTCGCGGATCGGTTGTAATGTTTTGGCGAATTGCTGTGTATTACCCTTGATGGCGTCATTAGCGAGTGTCAAAACCGACGGCACGCTCCGATAGTTTACTTCAATCTTGAACGTTCGCGCGCCCAGATAGCGCTGCGGAAAACTGAGGATGTTCCGGTAATTCGCGCCGCGCCACGAATAAATGCTTTGCGCGTCGTCACCGACCACCATCAGGTTTTTATGCTGTTGCGCGAGTGCATCAATCAGGTCGGCTTGAATTTTGTTTGTGTCTTGATATTCATCCACAAGCACGTGCTGAAACTGCTCCCGGTACCGCTCGCCAACTTCCGGGTGTTCGCGGAGAAGCTGGAGTGATTTTACCAATAAATCGTCGTAGTCCATCGCGTTCGCGGCGTGCTTGCGTTCGGCATACCGGCCACGCACTTTTTGGATTTGTTCCTCCAAGTGTGAAAAATAATTGTACTGTTCCGCCAGTACCCGCCCAATCGACCGCTCCGTGTTCGTCGCCAACGAATAAATCTCCGCCAACACATCGCCCTTGGGGAACCGCTCGGCCTTCGTGTCAATCTTTGCATCGGCGAGGCAAGCATCGAGTAGATCTTTTTGGTCTTCCCGGTCGAGGATGGCGAAATCTTGTTGGTAGTTTAACAGCCGGGCGTGCCGTCGCAAAATCCGGTTGCCGATATGATGGAATGTTCCACCCCAAATCGCCGAAATATCCATTGGCAACACGCCTTCGACGCGCCGCAGCATTTCTTTCGAGGCTTTGTTCGTGAAAGTGAGTAGTAGGATTCGGCTCGGCGCAACGCCGTGTTCCACCAGCCATGCGACCCGGTAAGTCAGCGTCCGCGTCTTACCGGATCCTGCGCCGGCAATTACCAACATCGGCCCGGAGTTGAGCGAACCATCCTGCCCAACGGCAGTGACGGCAGCCAATTGCTGCTCGTTTAATTCCTTCCGGTAATCAATGTGCAAATCCCGCGGCGCATGCGTTGGGTGTAAAATGTATTCTTGCGTCATCGTCGTGAACCTTACTGGAAGCTAAGCTAATTTGCCAAGCGCAAGGAACAACTGGTGTTGCCGTGCAAGATTACAGTCTGCCGGTAAAGAGTAAGGCAATCAGTGCCGCGCCCAGTACAATGCGGTACCAGCCGAAGATCACAAACGTGTGCGTTTGGATGTAGCGGAGGAGCCATTTAACGGCGATGAAGGAGACAATCGCCGACACGACAAATCCAAGCAACACCATCCCCCAATGTTCCGGCGGCGCGCCGACCGGCGGATGATGCAGGGCCTTGAAGACTTTTAGCCCACTCGCCGCCAGCATGGTCGGGATTCCGACGAGAAAACAGAATTCCGTTGCGGCTGGGCGATTCAAACCAAGCAGGAGGCATAATATAATCGTTGTACCGGAGCGCGACGCACCGGGAAAGATGACAGCGACCAGTTGTCCGAGGCCGACGGCAATCGCAATGGTCCACGTGACATTATTCTGAAGTGGTTTTCCGCGCCGCCAAGTCTCGACGGCTAAAAAAACGATGCCACCAATCAGTAGCGCCAAACTGATTGGCATCAGTTGCTCAGGTAGCTTGAACCCGCTCTTTTCCAGAATAAAACCAGGGCCGCCAGTCAAC
>JBAXAT010000445.1:0-1971 GCA_037142335.1 Verrucomicrobiota bacterium
ATCAAGGTCCCGCCCGAACAACTCATCGAAGCCTGCCACCGGGAAAAACCCGATGCGATTGGCTTGTCCGGCTTGCTCGTGAAAAGCGCCCAGCAAATGGTCGTCACCGCCGCCGATTTGAAAGCCGCCGGCATCATCGTGCCACTTCTCGTCGGCGGCGCCGCGCTCAGTGACAAATTTACGCGTGGCAAAATAGCTCCGGCCTATGACAACATCGTCGCCTACTGCCGCGACGCCATGACCGGTCTCGCCACGATGAATAAATTAATGGCTCCCGCCGAGCGCGCCAAGCTGGCAGCTGAACAAGCCAGCCGCACCGACGTTTTGGCTGCAACCGTCGCCACAGAATCCGCGCCTGAATCCACCACGCGTAGTAGTCGGGTTCGGATTTTGCCGCCGGTACCGGCACCGTATTCCGACCGGAAAGTCATCCCGGTGCCGAACCTCACCGAAATCTGGAGCTACATCAATCCACAGATGTTGTTCGTCCGGCATCTCGGTTTCAAAAGTAATTTCGAGCGTGCGTTGGAGAGCCGCGATCCGAAAGCGCTGGAACTTCACCACGCCGTCGAAGAAGTCAAAGCTGAAGCTGCAAAATTCATGAATGTCAAAGCCGTCTGGCAATTCTTCACCGCCACTAGCACCGGCAACGCCATCAAACTGCCGGACCACACTTTCGCTTTTCACCGGCAACGCCAACCCGACGGCCTTTGCCTTGCCGATTACGTCTCACCGGCCGGCGACTCCATTGCCGCGTTCGTCGTCACCGCCGGTGTCGGTATCCTCGAACGCGCCAACGAGTTCAAGGCCCGCGGCGAGTTCCTGAAATCGCACGCGCTCCAGGCCCTCGCACTCGAAACCGCCGAGGCCACCGCCGAATGGCTGCACCGCCGGCTCCGGGAAGATTGGGGTTTCCCGGATTCTCCTGAGACGACGATGCTCGACCGGTTTCAGGGAAAATATCACGGCAAGCGTTACAGCTTCGGCTACCCAGCCTGTCCTGCGCTCGAAGACCAAACCGGCATCTTCAAATTGCTGCACCCGGAAGAAATCGGCGTACAACTCACCGAAGGTTTCATGATGGAACCAGAAGCCAGCGTCTCGGCGCTGGTGTTCCATCATCTGGATTGCACGTATTTTGGCGTTGGAGAAATAACGGATTGAACCACAAAGTAACGGCGGTGAGCTTGCAATCAATCTTACCGGCAATTAACATCCGTTTATGAAATTGAAATGCGTCGTTGGTTACTATTCGCTGGTTCTTTGCCTCATTTTACTTTCGACGGCGTGTGCGAAGAAGGAAGAAGTAGCGGTTTCTAATCCACCGGCGCCAGTGCCGGCAACAGCGGTGCCGGCGCAGCCGGTCGCGGAGGTTACTGAATTGAAAATGGAAGACATCAAGGTGGGCATCGGAGCGGTCGCGGAAACCGGTAAGAGTGTGACGGTGCATTATACCGGCTGGCTGACAAATGGGGTGAAGTTTGATTCGTCGAAGGATCGCAACGAGCCGTTCACGTTTCAGCTCGGCGCTAATCAGGTCATCAAGGGCTGGGATCAGGGCGTGGCCGGCATGAAAGTCGGCGGCGTGCGCAAGCTGACGATTCCACCCAACCTCGGCTACGGCGCGCGCGGTGCCGGCGGCGTCATTCCCCCGAATGCGACCCTGGTGTTCGAGGTCGAACTGCTGGGCGTCCAGTAAACCTGCCGACCGGCGGGAGTTTGGAGTAAAACTGACGAAAAAGGGCCGGTTTTGCCCCAAATAGCCGTTTTTCGCTCTTCCCTAACGGTTTTCCGGCATTCAGGAACGATTTTCCGGCACCGGAAAATGGTTTTCGGAGGCCGGGAAACGCCGGACCAGCGCCGGGAAATGATTTTCCGTCATCCCCTTGCAGCATTCCGGTGCCGGAAAATGGCGCGGGACAGTTGGGGAACGGTTTACCGGCACCGGGAAACGGCTGGGGGTGACCGGAA
>JBAXAT010000446.1:0-1957 GCA_037142335.1 Verrucomicrobiota bacterium
CAACCAACAGGCGCAATTTATTGCGCAGCGGATTCTCGAGCTGCGCGCCGGTGGCGGCAATCTGACAGATATCGCCGTGCTGTACCGAGCGCATTTCCACGCGATGGAAATACAGATGGAACTGACCAAGCGCAATATCCCGTTTGTCATCACCAGCGGCTTGCGCTTTTTCGAGCAGGCGCACATCAAGGACGTGGCCTGTTTTCTTAAGCTCGCCACTAATCCAAACGACGAACTTTCATTCAAGCGCATCGCGCGGCTATTGCCGGGTGTCGGCGGTGCGACAGCGAACCGCTTGTGGCGCGATTTGCAGCCGGTCTTGAAGCCGGAACTCGGCGCGCCAGGCGGACGCGACTTACCGGCAACGCATTCAGCCGTTCCGAAAAAGGCGGTGGACGATTGGAAACTAGTGATTGGCGCATTCAACCAACTTCGTGCGCTTCCGTCACCGTTGTTGGTTGACGAGATGATTGAGATTGTAACCGACGGTTTTTACGAGGCGTACTTGAAGGCGAAATATCCTAACGCCCGGGCACGGATGGAAGATTTGCACCAATTGGCATCATTTGGCACGCAGTTCAAGGCGGTCGATGAGTTTCTCAGCCAGCTCGCGTTACTTACCAACCTCGAAGCTGATGACGCTTCGCTCATCACTAGTGGCGAACAGGATTTTATCCGCCTCAGTACCATCCATCAGGCGAAGGGACAGGAATGGAAAGCGGTGTTTGTCATCAGCTTGTGCGATGGCATGTTTCCACTCTCCCGGTCACTCGATAACCTTGAAGGCGAAGAAGAGGAACGCCGACTGTTTTACGTTGCTGTCACTCGCGCAAAGGACGAGCTTTTTCTGACATATCCGCTGTTCCGTGCCACCGGTGGCGATACCGGCGGGTTTCAGCGACCATCGCGGTTTGTGGTCGAGATTCCCAAAACACATTACCAAGAACTTGCACTCCGGCATCAAGGCGCGGATTGGTAGGGGCGCAGAGTGGTTACCGGAGATGACGAAATGGAAGTGTCACGTCAACTTCTCAAGCGAGCAATTGTTTTGGTAGCAGTCCGGGTGATCTTGCATTGTTCCGGTAGGTACTCTACAGCCGGCGTGACGTCCGGACTGCTTTTCATCTCAGATAGCCTAAGTTAATTCGTAAATCGTCATGCCGGACAGTAACTTCGGGTAGAAATCGGTACTCTTCTGTGGCATCCGCGACCGCGCGTCGGCAATCGCTTTGACATCCAAAACCGGCGTGGGCGTCAGGAAAAACGCCAATTGGGCCGCGCCGCCGGTAACTTGCGCGACGGCTTGCTCAGGTTCACGCCAGTAGCTGACATTCGATTCCTCGCGCAACTTGACCTCGTCGATACCGAGCAATGCTTCTAGAATCGCCACATGCAGAATTGCCACGTCGAGTGTGTCCCAGAGCGGTGGTTTGCCGGTAAAGAGCGGGTGGAGCGCAGAGAGATTTTTCGGACACAAGACTGCGAAGCCGGTACCGTCATGCATGCCAATCAGATGCGGCGCGGCTTTTATCGTCGCGAGCATTACCGGTAGTGACGATTGTGGTTTGATTTCGAATTGTTGCGCCAGCTTGCCGGCAAATTGCTGACGGTCGAAATTGGTCAGATTGGCGACGGTGCGATGCGTTGGCAGAACAACAAGACCTGGATCACTCATGTCGATGAGCGTAGCCATGACAAATTTACTGGCTTCCGTTTTCGCTTCGTCCCGGTAGGCGAGGGCGGTTTCGTATCGGTGATGGCCGTCGGCGATATAAAGTTTGGCGTCGCGCAAAATTTCCTGCGCGTTGCTGATGGCGACCGGGTCGGTGATTTCCCAGATTCGGTTCGTTACTTTGTAATCATCCAGCGCTTCAATGGTCGGCTTGCCGGCAGGACGTGTAAGTACTGGCCGGGTCGGTTTCGGATAAAGCATGAAGATGTGGCCTTGTTGAGAACC
>JBAXAT010000447.1:0-1955 GCA_037142335.1 Verrucomicrobiota bacterium
GGGCGGGGTGTGCTTTTATGTGACTGCGTCGCTTGCGCCGCAGTGCGGATTTCAGTTTCGCACGTTGTTCCTGCATCTCTGTACGAACAACCCGATGGCTTTGCTTGAGGAAAACGCATACATCAAAGATTTCCCAGGCTACGTCATCCGTGTCGCGCATAAAAAAGGTAACACGATTCAAGATATTGAGATCTTCACGTTGAATGACAAAGGTGAGGTGATTTCCAGATTGCGTGCGCAAAGTGGAATTGTCACAGGCAAGCCGGTTGAAGGTCGGCTGTTGCTCGATCTCTACAAGGTGACCGGTGACTTGCGCGACGAGAAAGACCCGAACAACATCCACAAGATCACGTCTGGTACAACCGCCGATCATTACCCAGTCGAGTTGGATATCAAGCAAGCGTTCCGGCAAGCACGCGCGGCGCGGGAACTACCAGACCTCGCGTTTGGCGAAGTTCTCGTCGAAATTGCGCGCCGGCGGGCAGCGGGTGTTTATCCAGCGGCGGCATTGATGGAAGCCCATCAACGCGTGGCCGGCGCGGTAGCGTGCGTGGCGTTTACGCTGATTGGAATTCCGCTTGGCATCAAGACCAGCCGGCGCGAAACATCCATCGGCATCGCACTGAGCCTCGGGCTGGCGCTGATTTATTATTTCACGATGGTCGTCGCCAACACACTTCGTGGTCGGCCTGACTGCTTTCCAGAAGTAATTCTCTGGACGCCAAATCTGATTTTTGAATTCCTCGGCATCTGGTTGCTGTGGCGCGTCAGTCGCGTGTGAGGAACCAGTGAATCTCAAAGCCAAAGTTCGGGAACTACCGAATCGGCCGGGTGTGTATTTGATGCGGGACCGGTTGGGGCGCGTTATTTACGTTGGCAAGGCGCGGTCATTGCGAAAACGCGTCGGTCAATATTTTCACCCTTCCCGGCAGATGCGCTGGGATCCGAAAACGCGGGCGCTGCTGGATTCCATTGCGGATTTTGAGACGTTTGTTGTGGCGAGCGAACCGGAGGCAATGCTACTCGAAGGCAAGCTCATTAAGGAATACAAACCGCATTACAATGTGCTCTTCAAAGATGACAAGCGCTTCCTGCTGGTCAAAGTCAATCTGAGCGAAGGCTACCCGCGTTTCAAGTTTGCGCGGCTCAAGAAAAACGACGGGGCCCGATATTTCGGGCCGTTTGCCCATGCCGCCGCAGTGCGGCTGGCGATGCAATGGGCGCGCAAGAAATACGGTGTGCTCGTGCAGGGGACTGGCGTGCCGGCAGCAAAAGATTTGAAATACTCGACATATCTAGTGCCGGTGCCGCTCAAAGATCTAACGCATGAGGAATATCTGCGGCGCGTTGCGCTGGCGTGTGACTTTCTAGAAGGTCGTAATCAAGAGGCGCTGGTCGAGTTGGAACGGCAAATGGCCGCCGCCGCTGCTGGTAAGAAGTTTGAGAAAGCCGCCGAGTTGCGCGATGTGATCCGCGGCTTGAAAGACATTGCGCGCACGACCAGGGAGCGCAAGTTCGCGCGCGACTTGCCGGCGCGAATTGTGCCGGCGGTCGAGATATCGGAATTGCAGCGTGTGTTGGAATTACCGGCCGTGCCGGCACACATTGAAGGTTTTGATATTTCGAACATCTCCGGCACGCTATCGGTGGCTTCGGCTGTTTGTTTCCGGGATGGCAAACCGCACAAGGCGCATTACCGGCATTACCGGATCAAAACCGTTACTGGCAGCGATGATTTCGCAGCGATGGCGGAAGTGGTCAGTCGTCGGTATACGCGGGTGATAGCCGAAGGTGGCGTGTTGCCGGACTTGGTGATGGTGGATGGTGGGGCAGGGCAGTTGAGCGCGGCAGTGCGGGCGTTGGCGGTGTTAGGTGTGGCGCTACCGGTAATTGGTTTAGCAAAACAAATGGAAGAAATTTACATGTCAGGTTTGCTAGAGCCATTACGATTGCCA
>JBAXAT010000448.1:0-1940 GCA_037142335.1 Verrucomicrobiota bacterium
GGGGAGCTTGGCGGACTTTAATTCAGTCGGGATGCCGGCCTTGGCGTACTCGGCACGCAAGGCGTCAAGCACGCGCCGGTAAGTGGCGCGGATTTCATCGGCGGTATCGCCGGCGACGAAAATGCCGTGGTTTTCCAGGATGACTATTTTTTGGCCACGCAGCCGCCGTCGCACATCCATGCACAGCGTGAAGCCGGGATCAATGTACGGAACCCAGAGTGCGTCCGGGAAGAGTCGCGCGCAGGCCGCCGCGCCTTGCTTGGCGCAGGTCAGGCCGTTGACGAGCGCCGGATGGGTGTGGACGACAAATGTGCCCGATAAAATATCATGGAGCGGTGCTTCAACCGAAGGCCGACCGGTGGAACCCGGTTTCACTGCCGCCGCCATCAGATCTTTAACGAGCGTCTCGCGGGCGTGTGAGTCCTGCGGCACGGCGACATCGTAAAGCCGCGCAAGCTTGGCCCGATCAAGCGCGACGAACGTCTGCGGTGTGAGACCGGCCAGCGCGGTGCCGGACGGTTTGACCCAGAGCGTGTCGACGGTTTTGGTAGAAGTGTTGCCACCACCGCCTTTGACGAAGTCTGCGGTCCCAAATTTGTGAGAAAGCTGGGTAATGACATCAAGTAAATTCATACGCAGGAGCATAACAAGACCGGCAATCTCACGGCAACCATGTAGTGCTCCCGTGAATCAAGCGGTAATTTGCAGGATTTTTTGGTTCGATTATCCAGCACAACATTATTCATTGCAACGGGCTGTAAGTCGCGCGGCCACCAAACCGAGCACGCGTTTTAGAAGTTGGCGCGCCACTTTTTGTTTCGTCATCTCCGGTAACCGCTCCACCCGGCAATCGGCAAAAAATAACGTCACGCGATTAGTGTCCGCTTCAAATGCGCGCGCGCCGTTGGCCACAATCAAGTCCAGCTGTTTCCGACGCAATTTATCCAGCGCGTGACGTTCGAGATCGTTTGTCTCTGCTGCAAAGCCGACGAGGATTTGCCGTCGTTTGCGTTTACCGAGTTCCAACAAGATGTCTGTTGTTTGTTCCAGTTTGAGAATTAGTCGTTTGCCGGTCTTCTTGATCTTTTGGCCGGCAACGCGCCGGGGCCGGTAATCGCAGACCGCAGCGGTCATGATTACTACGTCGGCTTTGGTATACCGGCGAAAAACTTCGCGCGACATTTCGGCAGCGGTTGTGACCGGTACGCATTTCACGTTGGCCGGGGCCGGTAACGTCACTGGACCGGTTACGAGCGTGACGTGTGGTGAAACTTTACGGCAGGCGGCAGCAATGGCGTAGCCCATCTTGCCGGAGGAACGGTTAGTAAGATACCGGATTGGGTCGAGGAATTCGCGAGTCGGCCCGGCAGTGATCAGAAAACGGAGCGGCTTCACGACAAAAGTTCTTGGACGCGGGCGATAAGCTTTTCCACCGGCCAGAGGCGACCAAGACCTTCGTAGCCGCAAGCTAACATTCCTTGGTCCGGGCCGATGAATTCGACACCGCGGTCGGTCAGGAGTTTGACATTTGCCTGTGTCGCCGGGTGCAACCACATTTTTCCGTTCATGGCCGGTGCAATGACCACTTTCGCTTCTGGTCGCAACGCAAGCGCGATGGTGGAAAGCGCGTCGTCGGCTAGTCCGTGTGCAAGTTTAGCGATTATATTCGCGGTCGCCGGTGCGATGAGGAGTAAATCGGCAATATCCGCCACTGGTAAGTGAGTTGGTTTCCATTCCGGTATCTCACCAAAAAGATCCAGGATAACCGGGTGCTGGGAGAGTGTTTGGAGCGTCAGTGGCGTGATGAAATACGTCGCGTCTTTGGTCATCACGCAGTGAACGTCGTGACCAGCCTTTTTGAATTGGCTAGCGAGGTCCGCGGCTTTGTAGGCGGCGATGGAACCGGTAATGCCTAGAATGAGGGTTCGTTTTGCTGCCAT
>JBAXAT010000449.1:0-1909 GCA_037142335.1 Verrucomicrobiota bacterium
CGTCATCGTGATCGAGAGCTGTCGGCGCTGGACGGCTTCCGGACCTTCGTAGGTCGCTTCGAGTTGGGCGTCCATCCATTTATGGCCGAGGAACCCTGGGCAATCTTCCGTGATGCCGTAGCCTCCCATGAGGCTAACGGCTTCGCGCATCGTGTTCGCGCCGTGACCGGTATTCCAGAGCTTGGTGGCCGGACAGCACACGTTACCAAGCGAGTCGAGCAAGACAAATTTCACAAGCGGATCACTCGTTTTCTCGAAGGCGGCCGTACCGTCTTTGTTCACCAACTCCAACGCGATGGCTTCGAGTTTCTGGATTTCCTTGAATGCCGCGCGCCCGACCAGCTTGCGGTCCCGGAACGTCGCGTCCTTCTGGCGTTCGAGCGAGTCAATCTCGTCGAACAACCGGGCGGTGGCAAAACCAAATGATGACGCCGCTTCGCCGGTCGCCCAAATGTCAGCGAGCCGGTGGAGTGTGTCTTCCTTGGTTTGCAAGCCGAGGTCATACCGGGGACTGCCCGGCTGCGCGCTTTCGCTGCCGCGGAATCGGCTGCGTTGATAGCGGATGACTGGCTCGACAGCCGACAGCAATTTCGCGGCGGTCATCAACCCGACCGTCACCCGCGTCCGGCGGAACACGGCTTCGATGATTTGGCCGTGGTCATAGTTCGGTACAATCACGCCCTCCTTAATTGTGTAACCGCCAATGATCCGGCTCGCTGGCACTTTCAGGCTCAAAACTGGATCACAGGTCGAGGAAAGTTGATGGACAAGTTTCTTCGTCGCCGTGCCGCGGTCCCAGATGCCGGGGTCATCTTCGTGGAGAATGACCATGCAACTCGATTTGATGCGCGGGTCAGCGGTCTCCACGGCGGCGGTGACGAAGTTCGCGTAGCCCATGTTCGTGATGAACCGGCCGCGCTTGTCCACTTGCAAGACCGGCTCCTGCCCGTCGTTCCATTCGGCGACGCGCACCTTGCCGTTAAGCAAACCGGTCTCGACGCCGACATACGGCAACGGCTCGGTCAACGCGAACGCGCCGCGCCAGGTTTTTTCGCCGGGCTTGGGACAGGCGTGATTCATATAAAAGTCGCGTTGTGCCGGTGTGCCGCGTTCGTGAATCGGCGCGAGCGCGAGATCACCGGCCATGCAGCCGGTTGCCGCGCCGGCATCCACCCACGACAACTCAAACACGATCAGCGCGTGCACGAAATTTTTCGGGCCGTCGATGTAACCGCCTTGCGATGAGTCCATAAAGGCGGAGGTCAAACCGGCATCGTCATAGACCTTGAGCAATTCATTTTTGCGGGGCGTCCAGTCATGCGAGTTGCGTTCGCCTTCCGCGACGAGGCGGGCGACCGGCCCGCGGGCGACGCCGCGCGCGGATTGCACGAGCATTTGCAGGTCAAACCGGTCGGCGAACCGCCACATGATGGCGCGCACGTCATCGCCGGGCAGAGTGTTAAGCATGGCTGTTGTGGTTGTCGTTGGCATAATTAATCTTTCCGTCCATCCGCCGGGATGGTCATTCCGAATCGTTGAAACGCAGGTGATATAACCGCTTCGCGCCGGCGAGTCAATTCCTCAGGTACCAGACGCTTGACCGGTAATCAGTAACCGGCCTATTCTGTGCGCCATGAAGCACTCCGGCCTACTGCTGCTCATCTTTGCCGCCACTGCACTGAATTCTGTCCGCGCTGAAACGGAATCCATTGACCTCAAAGCCCTCGCTAAGAAAGCGCGACCGGCCGTCATGTTGCTGGTCGCGTCCGACGCGGCCGGTAAAGAGATCGCCACCGGCACCGGTTTCCTCGTATCAAGCGAGGGCAAACTTATTACCAACCACCATGTCATCGAAGGCGCGGCCAGCATGATCGCCAAAGCCGAGAACGGCGGCCTGTTCCCCGTCGAA
>JBAXAT010000450.1:0-1908 GCA_037142335.1 Verrucomicrobiota bacterium
GTTGGTGGTGATGAAACCACCTTCGCCGGAGTTCAGAATCTTGTAGTAGTCGAAACTGAAACAGCCCATCGTCCCGATGCTGCCAAGCATCTTGCCGCGATACATTCCGCCCACCGCCTGCGCCACGTCCTCGATGACCGGTACGCCGCGCTTCTTGCAGATGTGCATGATCTTGTCCATCTGCGCCGGCATCCCGCGCATGTGGACAACGATCACAGCCTTGGTGCGCTTAGTGATTTTTCTCTCCAAGTCGTGCGGATCAACCGTCAACGTGTCGTCCACGTCGGCAATGACCGGGATCGCGTTACACGCGCCAATTACCGCCGCCGACGCGAAGAAGGTGTAACCCGGCACAATGACTTCATCGCCAGCCCCGACGCCCAGCGCGCGCAACGACGCGATCAACGCCGACGTGCACGAGTTCACCGCCAAGCAATGCTTTGTACCGATATACCGGGCCATTTGTCGTTCGGCTTCGGCCACCTTGCTCGGCCGCGGGTTGTAGTACCGGAATAGATGCGGGCCTTCGATGCCCTTGGCATTGGCTTTGATCAGCTTGGTGAGTTTCGCCTGCACGCCGGCGGGGTACTGCCAGAGGTTGAGTAGTTCGATGAGTTCTTCCGTGTGAATCTTACTGGTGTACGGTCCGAGTTTCATAAAATTTAGAACTCCAAAACAACCTTGCTGTTGCCGGCAATCGTGACAGTTTCAGTTTGGGTGTCGTACTTCCCGCCGGTGCATCGCACCGCTTTCAAGCCAAGCGGGTGCGGTAACCGGAGCGTAACCTGCACTGGCTTCCGCGCCGACTCGTGGAACTTCATTTCGGCTTCGATGTGACCGGTCTGCACTTGTGATCTGACCGTCAGCGAGAACCTGCCGAAATGGCTGGCGACCTTCTCCAGTTTGATCTCCTTGCCGTGCTCCAACCACGCGCGCGGCACGCCGGTCAGCAACCGCAACGTCGCGCCGTCTTCGAGCCAGAGCATCCACCGCGTCTGCATCAAGAACCAACCTTCCTCGTGCGTCTTGTGCGGACTCGCGCCGAAGTAATGTTCCCAGAACGTGTACGTCTCCCGGTCCGCCAGCGCGGAGAACTGGTTGTAGTACGTCTTGATGAACGCCGCCGCTTCGCCGCGCCGCAAGTGCGCGTAGTCATGCCGGACGTAGTACGGCTGGCTCAAGCCGGCATTCTGCAACGTGAACAACTCGTGGTGCGCCTTTAAGAGGCATTCGCCCATCCATTCGTTGGCATCGATCACTTCCTGGATGATCAAGTACAGCGGCCCGATCAACGAATCCCGGCACGTCGTCGCCCCGTGCGAGTTACACGTCGAACCATCCACGTGCAACGCCGCCGGCCCGCGCGCCTCCGCCCAAGCCGGGCAGGTCGGCGTCCACGTCCCGTCGCCGAGCGGAATCACCGGCGACTCGGCCATCGCCAACTCGACGACCTTGCGAATGTCCGCGCGCCAGGCTTTCGCTTCCGCGCTCCACCGTTTGGCCGCCTGCGGATTGATGCCGGCCAGAATCTCGCCGACGCGCTGCATGCCGACGCACGCGAAGCCGTTCAACATGAATTGCCGGAACGGATCTTCGGGGTCGGCGCACTTGCCTTCGATCAAACCCATCCCTTGCGGCGTCTTGTTCCGTTCCCGCCACGCCAGCAAGTACTCGCACGCCTTGATGAGATTCGGCTCGACGCGTCGCAGCCATTTGTCATCGCGAGTGTACCGGTAATGCTCACCCAGCGACCATAGCGCGCCGCCGGTCTCCAACATGTAACCGCCAAAATTCTGAATCATCCCGTCATCGTGCTGCTTATCAAGAAAAAAGGTTAGCGACCTTCGGGCATTATCAGTTAATCCCATAGAATTATAAAACTGAATAATCGGTGAGCTCTCTGTTCCG
>JBAXAT010000451.1:0-1901 GCA_037142335.1 Verrucomicrobiota bacterium
CTCGAAGGTTTATTGGGTGCCGACGTTGCTGATTTGAGCAACATTGTCGGTGAAGACAAAGCCACGGCTGTATTTCAAGCCGCAGTGGCCGAACAAGAGCTTCGGGAAGCTGCCGCCGGGAGTCCACCAGCCACCGCATGAGTATTCGCGTCCATGACTTAGCCAAGCATTGCGGTCTCTCCAGCAAGGAGATGATGGCAAAGCTCAAGGCCATGAATTACCCGGTTAAGAGTGTCTCTAGCACTGTTGACAATATTACTGCCGAGTCTATCGAAAAGGAATATGGCTACGTTTTGACGGCACCGGAACCGCCGGCTCCATTGCCGGCCCCCCCACCTGCTCCACCGCCGTTGCCGCCGGTCGCTCCCAAAATTGAGCCGGTTATTGCCAAGCCGTTACCACCGCCGCAAGTTGTCGGCCCACGCCCACTGCCAAAACCGATCGTTCCTGCGCCGGCAACCTCACCATCATGGTCACGGCCAGCGCCTAAACCTGTTATTCAACAGCCAGCAGTACCGCCGAAACCGGTGATAACACCAACGGTCATAGTACCAAAGCCACCCGCTCCAAAACCACCGATACCACGGTCACCTGTCGTACCGGCCGCCGCACCGATTGGCCCATTATTCACTGTCAACGCTGCCGGTCAAAAAGTCATCACGATGAAGCCGCCGATTGTCGTGCGTGATCTGGCGCAGCGGCTCAGCAAGAAACCACATTTACTCTTGGCAGAGTTAATGGAGCTGAATGTTTTTGCTAACCTCAACGAAACCATCGGCGAAGACGCCGCGCGCAAAATTTGTGAACGTAGCGGCTATGTTTTTGAGTTGGAAAAACGCGAACGCGGCGCGTACGCCATTCATACGCCGAAACCCGCCGAAACGCCGCCACCGGGCGTTAAATCGGAAGACTTACACTCCCGACCGCCAGTCGTCACGGTCATGGGACACGTCGATCACGGCAAGACTTCATTACTTGATGCGATTCGCAAGACCGATGTTGCAGTGCACGAGAGCGGTGGCATTACGCAACACATCGGCGCAAGTATTGTCCGCTTGCCTGATGGCAAACAAATTTCATTCCTTGACACACCTGGCCACGCCGCCTTTACAAAAATGCGCTCCCGCGGCGCGAACGTAACGGACATAGTCGTTCTGGTGGTTAGTGCTGACGACGGCGTAATGCCACAGACGTTGGAGGCGCTTAATCACGCAAAGGCCGCCAAGGTGCCGATTATTGTCGCTGTTAATAAGTGCGATCTACCAACGGCCAACCCTGACCGGGTCAAGAAGCAATTACAGGAGCATGGGTTAAACCCAGAGTCGTGGGGCGGCGATACGATTACCGTTGATGTGTCGGCCAAATCGAAAAAGAATCTCGACCTATTGCTGGAAATGATCTTATTGCAGGCGGATATTCTGGAACTGAAGGCGAGCTCAAAAGCGATCGCTAAGGGCAATGTCATCGAGGCACAAGTTGAGCCCGGCCTGGGTCCGACCGCCACAGTCTTAGTCAGACAAGGCACACTTAAGGTTGGTGATGCGCTCATCGTTGGCCCGCACGGCGGCAAGATTCGCGCATTGATTGACGACCGTGGCAAGCGAGTAAAAGAGGCCGGTCCGTCGATTCCAGTCAAGATCGTCGGCCTATCGGGATTGCCTGAGGCCGGTGCAGAATTTACGGTGATGAAGAACGAGAAGGAAGCGCGCGAGTTATCCGAACAGCGCACGCTAGAAGCGCGTGTTCAAGCCGCGTCTGAACCAAAACGCACCAGCTTGGAAGACTTGATGAGCCAGATCGGCGGGGGCGAGAAGAAGAAACTCAACATTGTCCTTAAAGCCGACGTGCAAGGTTCGCTCGAAGCCATTGCGGATTCGCTCAGCAAGGTCAAGAGCGATAAG
>JBAXAT010000452.1:0-1901 GCA_037142335.1 Verrucomicrobiota bacterium
TGCAAGTCGGGCGGAGCGAACGCCAATATTCGACGGCGGTTTTGATGGCCAGTGCTTGCTGGACTTGGCTGAGGTAGACGAAATTGGCAAAGCCGTCCGGCATTCGGAAATACCGGCTGAACATTTCGGTGATCTTGGAGTTGCCACCCGGATTCCGTTGGTGCCATTCCATGATTGGTGCGGTGACATTTAACTGGTCGGGCGGGGCGTACCGGCGAATGGTTTCCAGTGACGGGAAGGATTGGTAGCCAAACTCCGAGCAGAATCGTGGGTGGACATCGTAATAGGCGTCGAATGATTTACCTTCGTGCCAGACGCTCCAATAATGCATATCGCCACGACCATCGGCGTGCCAGCAATCGGAGTAATCGTTGCGGCCGCCACAGGGTGAACTCGGCCAGAACTTGCGAGTCGGATCGCATTCATCCACCGCCTTGCCGATGATGCCTTCGTTGAGCCGGTCGTAATCCACGAGGTACCGGTCGCGGTTTTTCTTGGATTCCTCGAACCAGCCAAGCGCGCCGACATTTTCGTTGTTGCCGCACCAGAGCGCGAGGCAGGCGTGGTCACGAAGGCGTTTGACCTGATGCCTGACTTCCTGACGGACCAGTTCCAGAAACTTGAGTGTGGCCGGGTAGAGTGCGCAGGCAAACATGAAATCCTGCCAGACGAGCAAGCCTTTTTCGTCGCAGAGATCGTAGAAATCGTCGCTCTCGTACTGGCCGCCGCCCCAGACACGGAGCATATTTATGTGGGCTTGCCGGGCGCTTGTGAGCAAGTCGTCGAGTGCGGCGCGTGTTTGTCGTTGCGGCAATGCATCACACGGAATCCAGTTTGCGCCCTTAGCGAATATATCCACGCCGTTCACCCGGAAAGTCAACGATAGTCCGCGCTTATCTTTGATGTTAAGCATTTCGAGTTTGCGGAGGCCAATGCGTTTACGTACTTCGTCGCCAGCAATGCGCACGGTCAAATCATACAACGGCTGCGCGCCGTAGCCGTTTGGCCACCAGAGTTTCGGATTGCGAATAGTGACACTGGTGCGCACGACATTCAGACCGGGTTGGAGAGTGACAGGCCGCGTGACATGCTCAGTGCCGAGTGCGACTTCCAATATTGACTTGCCGCCGGCCGGTGAAGTTACTTCCGCCACGACTTCCAAGGTCACGCTGCCGCGTTGGTGGCGTTGCGTGGTCGCGATGTGTTCGATGCGGACGAGAGAAGTCGCACCGAGGTAAATTGCGCCGTTGATGCCGGACACCATCAGGCAAATCCCCCAGTCCCAGCCGGCATGGCACTGCACCTTGCGGATAAGATTGCGGTGGGGGGACTGGACTGGAGCGATGCCGTACGGAATCGAGTATGGAAGCTGCTTTGACTCGGCTATGGCGGCTTTTTCCGGTGAGGTGAATTCGATCCGGAGTGTGTTTGGACCGGCATGCAGATATTTCTTAACCTCGACGCGCAGCCTGACGAACATATTCTCCGACCGTGCCACGCGCCGGTCATTGATAAAAATGGTGGCGATTGTGTCGAGGCCGTCGCAGTTCAAAAACACTGAGCGTTCCGCGAGTAGGGCCGGTGTGACGCGAAAGCTGCGTTCATAAATCCAATCTTGCCGGCCAATCCACTGCACCTGCGTTTCGTTGTCGGCCCGGTATGGATCCGGGATGCGACGCGCAGCGAGCAACGCGCTGACGTTGTCGCCCGGCACACGCGCCGGGATGACGGAGGAATTGTTCTTGGCGCGCAGCGTCCAGTTGCCGGCTAAATCAAGAATTTGCATAAGACCGGGTTCTAACCGGCAAACTCGAAAGCTTCAAGCCCTTTCACGCCGACATCCACGCAGAATACGCCGCCGTCCAGCGGTTCTGTCGCTTCCATGCCGCGCCGCGCCGTGG
>JBAXAT010000453.1:0-1901 GCA_037142335.1 Verrucomicrobiota bacterium
AGCGTCCCAACGCACCGACCGCATATATTCGGACCGCCTCACTGTCATCGCGCAATAGATTCCACAATGACTTGGCGGCATCTGGATTGCGAAGTTCAGGCAGCAACTGGGTGGCAACCATCCGGACTTCAGGGTTTTTGTCGCCGGCAAAATTAATCAAACATGCAACAGGGTCAACGGCAGAGGCAAGACCAGATTCTACAGTATGTATCGCAGCGGCTGAGTATGGCTGCTTGGCTAACAAATCATACAACACCGGCCGCAGAAGAGCCGGTGCCTGACCTGCATTGCACATCCAAACCATATTGGGCATCAAGACCCAAACGTAAAACCAGCGTTTCATAAACTACATCCAGTGTGGGCTTACATGACCCACTGAATACAGCCACATACTGCATCCTTACATCATAACGATAACACTCTATCTTAGAAATGCAACCAGAAATTTTACCTGGAACTAAACCAGCAGGGTGGCAGGCTACATCCCCATAATTTCGTAGCCGCAATCCACGTAAAGCACTTGACCGGTCGTGGCGGTTGACATGTCGCTGGCAAGAAATAAACCGGCGTCTCCCAGTTCCCGTCCATCAATATTGCGCTTAAGCGGTGAACGCTCCTCGTAATGCCTGAGCATGCTTGTAAAGCCGCTGATACCGCGTGCGGCAAGCGTGTTGACCGGACCGGCGCTGATGGCATTGACACGAATTTTTTGTGGACCTAGATCGTACGCGAGATACCTGACACTCGCCTCCAGCGCCGCTTTGGCCACACCCATGACGTTGTAATGCGGCACAACTTTCACTGCGCCGTAGTAACTCATCGCGAGGATTGAACCACCGTTGGGCATCAACGGCAGCGCCGCCCGTGCCAGAGCCACCAATGAATACGCACTCACATCGTTGGCAATGCGAAACGCTTCGCGGGATGTGCTAACAAAATCACCTTCAAGCGCCTCCTTTGGTGCAAAGGCCACAGCATGCAGTAACAGGTCGAGTGTGCCAAAATCCTTGGTAATACTGGCAAACACACTCGCAATGTCTTCGTCGCGCGTCACATCGCATGGATAAATCGGTGTGGTCGTGCCAAATGTGGCAACTAGGTCCTCGACATTCTCCTTCACCCGCGCGCCTTGATAGGTGAAGGCGAGCGTGGCACCGGCCTCGTGCCAAGCCCGGGCAATCGCCCATGCGATGGAGTGGCGGCTGGCCACGCCAAACACAATACCTTTTTTACCGGCCAGCAGTTGGGAAGTAGGATGCATGGCTAGAGATATTCCGCAAAAACAGCCCCCAGTCAAGCTGCGCCTTGCTTGGACTGCGCCGCGCTGCGGGTTGACCACACTGCCGGTCTGGGCTATTCTTCGCAAATCTGAAAATTATTATGAAAAAAATTGACCATGCCAAAATCGAACGCGCGGTGCGTTCAATCCTTGAAGCCATTGGTGAAGATCCCAAGCGTGACGGACTGCTCGAAACGCCGGGCCGCGTCGCGCGCATGTACGCGGAAATTTTCGGCGAAGGCGAGGAAAACCCGCGCGAAAGCCTTGCCAAACAATTTGACGAAGACCACCACGAAATCGTGTTAGTCCGGGACATTCCGTTTTTCTCAATGTGCGAGCACCACTTGATGCCGTTTTTCGGCAAGGCCCATGTGGCCTACATCCCCAATGGCCGCGTCGTCGGCATCAGCAAGCTCGCGCGCGTGGTTGAGGCGTTCGCGCGCCGGCCGCAGGTCCAAGAGCGGATGACCAGCCAGATCGCCGACATCATTGTCGAGGAGCTGAAACCGCAAGGCGTGGCGGTGGTCTGCGAAGCCGTCCACACTTGTATGACGATGCGCGGCGTGAAGAAGCCCGGGACGAGCGTGCTCACTTCCGCGATGCGGGGCGGATTCCGGAATCG
>JBAXAT010000454.1:0-1891 GCA_037142335.1 Verrucomicrobiota bacterium
AACGCGAGCCAGCCGCCCCTGACGCCGACTCCGGCAACCCGGCCGGTCGGCTGGCTCGCGGTTCGCTCCACTGGATTGATAGATGCGCATCGTTGCATGGCTCATCCTTTGGGTTGGAGTAAACTGACAATATAACCGAGGCCAAATCCAAGCCCCCCGCCAATTCCGGACCAGATAACGATAGCCATAATGGAGACAAATACTTGGCTCTCATCCGTCAATCCCGGCGCTTGCGTGTAGCAGCGAATAATGGCCGAGAGGGCATGAAGAAAACCAAGCACAAGCCCGACGATACTGAACAGTTTTCTGGTCTTTGCCCTTGGTGATGTATTGCTCATGTCATCGTCTAAGGTGAGCGACTGCCAGACGCGCCAGCGGATGGCAGTTCGCCCGACCGCATGGTTGGGACATCGGGAAACAGTAGAACCCATATGCAAGCCAATGTCAGAGTGTACAACACAACAAAAACACCAAACAGATCAACCCGGATGTTCGTTTTGGGGCGGACTCCGAAGATATGCTGCTCCCAAAATCCGTAGAGAACCCACGCAGTTGCGCTAACCCACGCCAGTACCTTGTACGAAGTACGAACACTCAGTCGTGACCGGACTATCGCATGAATAACAAATGGAATCGCCGCCACGAATGCGACAACGGGATCCCGGATGCTGGCGTTAAAAAAGAAGTAAAATGCCGGGAAAAGTAGTACCGCAATCAGAATGACCAGCAGTTGTTTGAGTGTATTCATTTTGTCGCCCAACGCTCAAGCTGAGCTAACGAGACCTGCGAGTCAGCGCGGGGCGAGGTTAGCTCCAGCGGATGTTTCGACTTGTTTCTTCCAGCCACAAAGTCCCACAACTAGGCAAATTAGTCCTGCCGCGCCGACATAGAAATTCTGCAGCATTCTTCGGTTCGCGCTCAACTGCTTGTAGGTGTCAGGGAAATTTGGGGTGTGAGCCAGACTACCGCCGGCAGCTTGCACCAATGTGTCAAAGTCCTTCTGAGCTTGGCTGGGAATGGAAGCCGCCGAAACCCAAGCTAAAATCAGCAGTCCGGCACCTATGAATGTTAGAACTTTTGCAAATCTCATTTTTTCTCCTTAGTCGAACGGTCATCAGCGATGCGGGCGACAGCCCGCGTTCGCTGCACTGCGTGGTTAGAACCGGTTATCATCCGTTCTCGGCGGTGCCGGGCTAGGGACTGGGGCTTTGGCCTTTGGCACTTTGGGCTCTGGATAGGCCCAGCTCATCGCTTTCCCTCGCACCAATAAGAGCGCGGCGGCAAAGTGTATCACGGCGATGAACAAGGCCTGTGTGTGGCCTAACATACCCAGCGCCTGCACGCCTTGATAAAACAAGTAAAGGCCCAACAATCTGGCGGTGAGATCGAAGATCGCCTTGAAAAGCTCGGTTGTATTCATGGATAAATTCTTTAATTTTTCTAACATTTAGTATTCGACCATACTCAGGAGTCAAAGCCTAACTGGCGGAATTGTCAAGAATCGGTTGCCGGGATGAAGGTTGGCGCAAATCGGAAGCGCAATATCGCTCCGCTAAACCTTCACCACACTCCAAGCGTGGCAAGCTGAGTTAGGGGTTCACCGGATTGATAGCCAAGGGATGACTCTAGATAAATCCTATCGAATAATATGGGGGCAGGGAACAAGTATCCGTAAAATATCTTCGGCAAGGAGTGTGTTTGGATTGCGCCAGCAGTAAAACAATCTCCGCCAGCACATCAAATCGGCGTTTTCCTATGGAAAATCGTAGTTTCTTCCCAGCCCGGAGGCTTTGTGGTGGTGAAAGATTATCTTTTGGTGGAGGAAAACCGTTTTGTGGTGCTGAAAGATTATCTTTGGGCGGGTGGAAACCGTTTTGCAGTGCTGAAAGAT
>JBAXAT010000455.1:0-1884 GCA_037142335.1 Verrucomicrobiota bacterium
CTCCGCCCGCACTTTTCTTAAAAATGCAGATCGCTGGGCTGCATATTGTACAGGCCAAGCGTAATCATCCAGGCATCCGCCAACGGCAACCGCTTCAACTCGTGACCGGCGCCCCACGTGTCAGTATACAGAATCTCCTGCGTCCGGTCATTGTAGCCGATGATCAGGCGGAAGTGGCCGCCGAATCCTTTAACTTCCGGTTTCTCCTTGGCGACACCGAGGACACAACCCCACGATAATGGGACACCGTTGGCGATGGACTTGTTGATGGTGGTTTTGAAGTTGGCCAGTTGGGCATCGCGTTTGAGGCGGGCTTCTTTGAGCAGAGCTGGGTCCATTTCGCGATAGACCATGAGCGCGTCTCCCCGCTGGAGCATCAAGTTAACCTCGGGCTTCCGAGCTTTTTTAGCGGCCCGGTTGTAATCGTTTAAGAGTTGCTCAAACTCGTGGAGATTAAACTCGTGCAACACCCCCACGTCCATCCGCGTCTCGGTGCTGATGCGGCGAAACGCGGCGACCATCTGCTCCGGTTTGGTGCCGGCACCGGCGGTGGTGTTGGCGAGCTGGGCAATTTCATGCTGGTCGAGAGTGCGGCCGTAATATCTCAGCAACCGTTCCGCCACGGCGGCCGCGCAATAACCTTTCTTCCCTTGATCCACCATCGGCACGCCGGTAATCACAACATCGCCGTTGGCGGCGTGCTTGACCCGCGCCCGCAATTCCGCCGGCGAAATATATTTAGTCTGGCTGGGTGCGGTGGCGGCAGTCGCATAATTCCGCGGATCGTGCGCCGGGTCGAACGCCGTGACAATCAGCCGCACAAATTCCGGTCGCGGTTCCGCCACGCCCTGGCGCCGGCTCTTTTCGGAGTAACTCCAGACCAAATCCAGCCGGTGCGGCCCTTTAATCCACGACTTGCGATGCAACGTAATGACCGTGGTGCGTTCCTGATCTTTAAACAGCGTCCCCTTGGTACCGGCCCACGCCGTTAGGTTCGTCTCCACGCGCTCAACGAGCTTCTGAAACTCGGCTTCGCTCAAGTCGCCGGCATCGCCCCGGTTGTAGAGCGAAGCGGTCAATTCCTTGAGCGCGTTCTGTTCAAAGCGTGCAATCGTCTCCAGCACCGGCAGCCCCGCAAACGTCAACGCCGGGCGTGTGGTGGCGGCGGCATCGTGATTATTCGCCGCCACCCAATGAAATCCCAAACCCCGGTAGCGAGTCAGAAAATTATCCGCCTCCAGCTTCCACACCGCGCCGGCCCCGTCAAAGATACTTTCCAAACCATTCGCGTCCGCCCGCCCCAACCCACTTCCAGCCAACCAGAGCGCCAACAGCCAAGCGATGTATTTCATACCGGCACTTAACAATGAAGCTGCCTGCCGGCGCAACAAAAATGACACTTGCACTGGCCGGCGGATTTGCTATCTTCACCGGCAACGGAAGCGAGCGTAGCTCAGTCTGGTAGAGCGTCACGTTGCCAACGTGAATGTCGAGGGTTCAAATCCCTTCGCTCGCTCCAATTTCTTTTTCCCGTCCGACCTGCCCAACCGCGCCAAGCCTAGCGGCGTTACCGGTCACGACTACGCCGGCAAACTCATCCAATGCTGGATCGAGCGTGCTGACAAAGTCGAGCAGCACCCGGAGTACTTGATTCATACGTGTTCCTCCTGAATGCGTGCGGGCATAAATGGCGCTGTCATACCGGGCAAGTGGCGTGGTCATGGTCGGAACGCTCCGGTTGCCGCGCACGTGGGTTTACCCGCCGCATAGGCGGATTGTTTGTGTTGAATGCCCCTGAACCGACCAAAGGAATAAGTTTTATGGACGATGGAATTAACTTTATTTGTCACACAATTAACTAATTGCGCGACGGAATTAACTAAT
>JBAXAT010000456.1:0-1878 GCA_037142335.1 Verrucomicrobiota bacterium
CGACACCGAGAAATTAACTGCCGCCAGCGTTGTGCCACGCCGCCAATGGGAACGGAAAGCCACCACATCGCAAGCTGTCAATTGGGACAGCAACCGTCCCGAAAAGACCTAAGCGTAACTTACTTTGGGATTACCAATTTCTGGCCGATTTTGATGTCGTTACCGGTCAGGCTATTCGCTTTTCGCAAATCACCCACGCTCACGCCATAAGCCTTCGAAATCGAACTCAAGGTTTCGCCTTTTTGAACAACATGTTCTTTCCCGTCACCGGTAACCACCGCCGCGGGCTTGCCGGAACCGCCGCCGGACAATTCCCTGGCGAGTTGCTCAATGATGGCTTGCCGGTCTTTTTGACGGGCCGCGTCCACAGCGGCGATCCGGTCTTCGACGGCTTTTAATTCCGCCGCCGAAACTCCGCCACCGGTGACGGCCGCGCGGCGCAATTCGACAAGATCGGTCTGAATTTTCTCGATGGTTTTTTGGAGTTGCTGGTACCGGAATTGCAAGTCCTCCGCCTGCGCGGTCAGCTTGCTGACTTTTTCGTCGAGCATACCAAGGGTTGCATCTTCAGCGGAGCCGCCGGACGCGCAGGCGAGCATGAGACCGGCAACCAGCAGTATGGCAAAAAAATGTTTCATGGCTAGAGTGTAAGAAATAGCGGGCAATTTACAAGCATCCAACGCAATTTAATCCCAAAGCCATTTTGGGAAAAGGAAAGGCCCCCGATTGCTCGGGGGCCTTCCGGTAAGTCTGGTTCTAAGCTAGCTTAGAACTTGACGTTAATTTCGCCACGAACTTGGGTCACAATACGGCTGGCTACATCTAGATAGGCGTTCTCTGGGAGAAACGCGCCGTAGACTAACTGACAGCGCACATCTTTGCTGTAGTCGTAGCCAATAATCGCGTCAATTTCCGCACCGATATCACGCGATTCGTTACCCGCTGTCGTAAACCCAAAGCCACCAAGGTTGGCGTTAGGATCACTGATGTTTTGAAGGCGTGAACCATTCTTATTGGCTTTCAGGTAGTAGTACCCCTGCAAGGCCAACGTGGTGTTCGCGCATGGCTTAGCCGAAGCGCCCAGATTGATAATCTGGATGTTCGACAACATCGGAGCCAACACATAACCGTTATTACCATCGGCCATATTAAACCACGGCAGGAAGTAATGACGGGTGCTAGCAGCAGCGCCAGGAGCAATGAGATCGCTGTCACCAGACGCGTACGTATAGCTTGCATTGAACGTCGGCGTCCAAGCAACACCTTTCAGGACGTACTTCGCTTCTACTTTAAGTAGGTAGGCACTAATGTTTTTGTCCGCAAGGCCAGCGGCAGAGGATGAGTTGCCTAATTCATAGGCACCTTCCAATGAAGCGGTCAAATTTTCAATCGGCGTCAGGTCCGTCCGCAAGCCTAAGATCATTGGCGACGGGCAAGCCGCACCAAGGACTGGTACATTGCCGAACGCTCCACCAGTGCGTAGTTGTGATGCCCAGCCAAAGTAAGCTTCAACGTTTTTAACCACTGAATTCACTTCGTACTTGGCATTGAGGAACAGCATATCCGATTGGCCGCCAAGGGGGGCGGCGGTCGTGTTCGGGCTGAACGCTTGGCTATTATCCAATTGTGCCCCAACGATGTCGATGGTCAACGGATGATAATCCAAGACCAACCGGCCGGCATCAAAGGTGTACATCTGATCAACACTGCTGATGATGAGGCCAGTGCCGTAGTTCAAGGATTGACGACCAATTTTCAATGTCGCCGGGCTATAGAACAACTCACGGAGTTGGACATAAGCTTCACTTACGCCTACAGCATCTGTACGGCTAGCGTCGTTGACACCCTTTGTCCTACTAACCGCACCACCCCAGATGC
>JBAXAT010000457.1:0-1870 GCA_037142335.1 Verrucomicrobiota bacterium
TCGGCACTGACCGGTATGAGTCGTCGCCTTTATTTCAACGGAGCTTGAATTACAAATTCAGCTTCTTCACGTTTTCGAGGACGTGATCGGCGGATTTCTTGAGCTGGCCGAGTTCGTCAGCAGAAAGTTTTAATTCGATAATCTTCTCAACGCCGTTTTTGCCGAGTACTGCCGGCACGCCGACGAACATATCTTTGACGCCGTATTGGCCGGTGCACCACGCGGCAACCGGTAACACACGTTTTTCGTCGTGCAGAATGGCGCGAACCATTTCAACAACTGACGAAGACGGCGCATAGTAGGCACTGCCGGTCTTCAAGAGATTCACAATTTCAATACCACCGTTGCGAGTACGGGCGACCAGCGCGTCGAGTTTGTCCTTCGGAATTAAATCTTCAACCTTGATACCGGCAACGGTGGCATACCGGACGAGTGGAACCATGTCGTCACCGTGGCCGCCGAGCACCATCGCGTCCACGTCGCGCATGCTGACGCCGAGTTCCATGGCAAGGAAGCAGCGGAAGCGGGCGCTGTCGAGGACACCGGCCATGCCAATGACTTTGTTTTTGGCAAAGCCGAGTTTGACGCCGGCGAGATAAGTCATGACATCAAGCGGGTTGCTGACGATGATAACGATGGCGTTGGGGGCGTTGGTCTTGATCGCATCGGCGACGCTGCCGACGATGCCGGCATTGATTTTTAGTAAATCGTCACGACTCATGCCGGGTTTGCGGGCAACGCCACTAGTGACAACGACGACATCACTGTTTTTACAATCGGCTGGATTATTGGAGCCATTGACCTTGGCATCGAAGCCCTCGAGCATGGCGGACTCCATCATATCGAGCGCCTTACCTTGCGGCAGGCCTTCAACGATATCAATCATCGTGACATCGGCGAGTTCTTTTTCGGCGATGCGTTGTGCGGTGGTTGCGCCGACAAAGCCGGCTCCAAATACAGTTACCTTGTAGTTCATAAATAATGGCCCTTTCTGCGACGGGAGTGTTTATGGCAAAATTTCTGATGATGTCGAGTCCGAATTATTTCCGGCATTGGATTGCACAGACGGACTGGGCGCGGTAGGAATACCGGCATATGCAATCTTGGACAGCGATTTTTGATTGGGACGGCGTAATTATTGACTCCTCGCGTCAGCACGAACTGAGTTGGGAGCGGCTGGCAGAACACGAAAAGTTGCCGCTACCAGCCGGTCACTTCCAACGCAGTTTTGGGATGAAAAACGAGCGCATCATCCCAAATCTTCTTAATTGGACTACCGACCCAGCCGAAATCAAACGACTGTCGTGGCAGAAAGAAGAGTTCTACCGGCAGATTGTTCGCGAGACCGGCATCCAAGCCTTGCCGGGTGTCCGCGAATTTCTGGATCGGATGGACGCCGCCGGCATTCCGCGCATCATTGGTTCGTCCACGCCCCGCGAAAACATCGAGCTGGTAGTCGAACTCGTCGGCTTGCGCCAGTATTTTCAGCAAATCGTCGCGGCTGCCGACGTCACCCACGGCAAACCGGATCCGGAGGTTTTTCTGTTATGCGCCCAACGACTTGGTTGCCCGGCAAATCAGTGTGTCGTCTTTGAGGATGCACACGTTGGAATCGAAGCGGCACGGGCGGCGAAAATGAAGGTCGTTGGCGTTGCGACGACACACCCGGCAGCAACCTTGTGTGGCGCGGACAGGGTTGTGTCCTGGTTGGACGAACTTGCAGTTTCAGATGTGGCGCGGTTGCTCTGACAAATTACAGAGAGAGGCACGCCTGCCGGTAAGTGCATTGTCAAAACGGTTGTCGCCAAGTATCATTCTAAGCAATGGTTAGCTCCGAAGAATGGCTCACACGTGAAACACTGCTGAAACG
>JBAXAT010000458.1:0-1859 GCA_037142335.1 Verrucomicrobiota bacterium
GCGGTATCTTTGTGGTCCACGGCGAAGAGGAACCGGCTAATGCGTTTGCCGGCGTACTCCGGCAGCTCCATCCTACCGCCGCTGTCAGTGTTCCGACCTACGGCGATACCGTCGAAATCTAACCGGTAAAGCCGTCAATCGCAGGTTATTAGTACTTTTTCGAAGCGCCGTTCCCAACCGGTTGGGCTGCGCTCTCCGGGGCGCGAGTTTGCTCGACCGCATGGTTCGGCTCTGACTTTGCATGTCGTCTTCTGTACGCATAGTACAACCCCACGCCAAATCCAAGCAAGACACCGACAACTGAGGCGATGAATGGACCAATCATAAGGATCCCTAGACCAAGAATCCCCGCACCCTTCCGTAGTGGCTCCGGCAAAGAAGGCACGCGAGCGAACAAGAACGGTAACACGCCAAGAACGGTCACCAGAATGTTGGCGAGCACGATGCCGAGAAACGTCCCGATGGTGCCAGCTACAATGTAGCTCTTCGCTGGCCGCCACTCGCGCACTAAAAGGAAGATGATTACCGCGACGGTCAACCCTAGCACCAGTAGCACATAAGCCGGCAGGATAAAGAAGTATGGCATGGCTTATCTTGATGTTGAACATATGTATTCAGCTAGACTCAGAAGGGTGTCTCCTACAGTGGTCATGGCGCAGCTTCGAATTTCACAATCGCGGTGTCAAGAAATTCAGATTTGCCACCGGCGCTCAGTTTTTCGCGTGCGAGTGGTTTGTCAATTCGACGTAGTCAGCTAGTATATTCACCGCTTCATCGAAATTTGGATCCGGCACCGGACCGGCTGCTTCACCGCTGGCAGATTTCTTTGCTTCATTGGTATTTGAGTTTTGTGCGGCAGTTTCCAGCACTTGACGGGTGATTGCGGCGACAAGATTGGTTGAGCCGGTCAGGCTGGCCAGCGTGATTTCGGTCGTTTTAAGTGGTTCGACTTGACGGGCGGCGCGCTCTTGCTTGCGAGTTGCGGTGCGCTCCTCATTTTGTTTTTGTTCAGCCAGCCGGCGGGTTTCGTTAAGCGTAACCGATTTTTCTTCGTTCTTCCGGTTCAATAGCGCGGTGTCTTCGAGAATGTACCGGTACTCCGGGTTCTTGGCCAGCCGCACCTCAGTTGCCCGACGTAACTCATCCACCGGCGGCACCGGCCGGCTCCAGCGGTTAATGCTGACCGGCGGGATTTCATCGTACAATAAAAAATGGGGCAGGTGGTTCTCGCCGATTTTTACGGCATCGAATACTGACGGCAACACAATGTCCGGGATGACACCGCGCGATTGTGTCGAGCCGCCATTGACCCGGTAGAACTTTTGAATCGTCAACTTTAACTCGCCACTACCGGTCGTGGTGGCGCGTTTCGGCGGCAGGAGCTGATCCAAGTCAATGACCTGCTGCACCGTCCCTTTACCAAAGGTCTGGTGGTCGCCAACAATAATGGCGCGCCCATAATCCTGCAACGCCGCCGCCAGAATCTCTGACGCTGACGCACTAACGCGGGTGACCAACACCAGCATTGGCCCATCAAAAGTTACGCCCCGATCCACATCCCGGCCAGTGCCGATCCGGCCTTGTGGATCTTTGACTTGCACGACCGGGCCTTCATTAATGAACAAGCCGGTCAATGTGATGGCCTCCGGCAATGAGCCGCCAGTATTCCGCCGCAAATCCAAAATCAAGCCGTCAACTTTTTCGTCGCGCAGTTTCAGTAACAATTTCCGGACGTCTCGCGACGAGCTTTTCGTGTCTGGGCCGGCTTTTGGATCCATGTAAAACGAAGGTAAATCAATGTAGCCGAGCCGCAAGATGCCACCCTGCGGCGTCGGTTTCTCGATGATCTTGGCTTTGGC
>JBAXAT010000459.1:0-1852 GCA_037142335.1 Verrucomicrobiota bacterium
GCCGGACCAACCGGCTCATCATCAGCAGTGCGATTGACAACCTGACCAAAGGCGCGGCCGGTCAGGCCGTGCAATGCCTGAACCTCGTTTGCGGTTGCGACGAGACGACCGGTCTCTTGTAAGCGGATTATTGCTTCGGTTTCAAGCCTTCGGTCACGGTCTGATGCGCGATACGCTGGAGTACTGCAATATCGGCGGCGGATAGTCCCTTCGGCACAAATGTGTTGCCGACGATACTGTGGCCGAAGAGAAACTCGTACCAGACCGCCGCAGCAAGATACTCACCGGCAGTGTTGGCGTGATGGCCATCCAGTTCGAGATTCGACTTACCGGTTTTATCAGTTTTCCAGTGATAGCCGGCATTTAACGAATGCGTTTGGTCTGGCAAGGTGGGGGGCTTCGCATTCTTGTAGTCAAATTTTGCATCCGTCACGAAGGCGCCCCATGCCGCATCGGCGCGCGCGTTCTGGAACGCATCGCCGACGGGAATGATCCGGCAGCCCAGCTCGCCGGCAATCGTTTCGTAGGCTTTGCACAGTTCCCAGTGCATATTCAATTGCGTGAAGTCTTTCTTGAAGAGCGGGTCATCCTCGCGGTAAGCCCACGTTTCATGAATGACCACTTCGGCCGTTGGTGCCTGCGTCTTGATGTAATCGTGCAACTGTTTAGCAAACGGCCGGTATGTCTCCACCTTAAAGCTTTTGATGCTGACCTGCTGTAGTGTGACGAAGTCCCATTTCTCCGCCGTCAACAACGCCCACGCACGGGCTTGTTGGTTCGTCGCGCCCTGCTGGAACGCCGCCGCGTTCCGCCAGTGCGTTTCGAGTGGGCAACCGCCAATGGCAATCTGCTTGAGCGTAAATGTATCGCCGCCCGCCTTGACGATTTCCGGCAGGTAATGCGTGGCATTGCCCGAGAAACTATTGCCGATGGCCAGTAACTTTACCGACTTGGACGCGGTCTCCCCCGCGATAGCGACAGTGAATAGGCTGAAAGTGGTCAGAGCCAGCGCGACGCCAAGTGCGAGTCGATTTAGTAATTTCATGGATAGTGATTCTTGTTGCTCACACGACAGTAACAATGTGACTTATTCAGTCAAGTCAGATTCTCCCAGTGTAGCGTTCCACTGAATCGGCACAGTGGATTATTGCTTCGGCTTCAAGCCGTCGGTCACGGTCTGATGGGCGATGCGTTGGAGCACGGTGATATCTGCGGCGGATAGTCCCGTTGGCGCAAAGGTGTTGCCGACGATACTGTGGCCGAAGAGAAATTCATACCAGACCGCCGCGGCGAGATATTGACCGGCGGTGTTGCCGTGGATATCAGACTTGAGGCTAAACTTGTCGTCCTTGCCCTTGACCCATGAATACCCGTTGTTTAACGAATGGGTCTGGTCGGGCAGGGTGGGGTAGACTGGATTCTTATAATCAAAGTTCGGATCCGGTAAGACGCTTTTCCACGCCGCATCAGTGCGCGCGTTCTGGAAGGCATCGCCGACGGGAATGAGCCGGCAGCCCAGCTCGCCGGCAATTGTTTCGTAGGCTTTGCGCAATCCACAGTACATGTCCTGTTGCGTGAATCCTTTTCTAAAGAGCGGGTCATCCTCGCGGTACGCCCATGTCTCGTGAATGACCACCTCGGCTGTCGGCGCCTGCGCCTTGATGAAGTCATACATCTGCTTCGCGAATGGCCGGTAGGTTTCGAGCTTGAAACTGTTCATGCTGGATTGTTGGAACGTGACAAAGTCCCACTTCTCCGCCGTCAACACGGCCCAGGCGCGGGCTTGGGCGTTTGTCGCACCTGCTTGGAAATCTGCGGCATTCTTCCAGTGCACCTCCATCGGTGCCCCGGC
>JBAXAT010000460.1:0-1839 GCA_037142335.1 Verrucomicrobiota bacterium
AGCATGGCAAAGCCGGTAAGATCGTCACGCGACTCAAGGGCGGCGACCCATTCGTTTTTGGTCGTGGCGGCGAGGAAGCGGAGGCGCTCAGCCAAGCCGGCATCCCCTTTGAAATCGTGCCCGGCATCAGTTCCGCCATCGCCGCCCCGGCCTACGCGGGGATCCCGGTAACCCACCGGGCGGTGGCGACGGCATTCATGGTGATTACCGGTCACGAAGACCCGACAAAAAAAGAATCGCAAGTGGACTGGAAGAGCGTGGCCGGTTTTTTTGGGACCCGCGTGATTTTGATGGGCGTCGAACGCATCGGCGTGATTGCCGGCGAGTTGATGAAGCACGGTGCGGCGGCGACCACACCGGTAGCGCTGGTGCGCTGGGGAACAACCGGTAACCAGCAGACAATTACCGGGACCTTGAAGACAATTGCGAAGGTCGTGGCTAAAGCCGGGTTCAAGGCGCCGGCAGTGACGATTATCGGTGACGTAGTCCGCCAGCGGCAGACATTGAACTGGTTTGAGAAACGGCCGCTCTTCGGCAAGCGCATCGTGGTCACGCGCAGCCGGGAACAAGCCAGCGAGTTGGTCCGCCAGCTATCCGAACTCGGCGCGGACGTGCTGGAGATTCCAACAATCAGCATTACTCCGCCCAAAGACCCGGTTCCATTGCGCGAAGCGGTGGAAGGGATGGGCGAATACGACTGGGTGCTCTTCACCAGCCCGAACGGCGTGGACGCATTTTTCAAAATATTCTTTGAGGCTCACAAGGATTTGCGTGAGTTCGGCGGCGCCAAAATCGCCGCCGTTGGGCAGGCGACCGCGCAAAAGGTGGCTGACTATCATCTGGGGGTTGATTTCCTGCCGAAGGAATTTACAACCGCCGGTTTGCTCAAGGAATTCCGCAAGGAAGTGGACTGCGAGAATTTACGCTTTCTCTTGCCGCGCGCTGATCTGGCTGACGAAAAACTGGCGCGCGGTTTGGAAGATTTGGGTGGCATCGTTGACGACATCGACGCGTACGCGACGGTACCGGAAACCGAAGACCGCACCGGCCATCGCGCGCGGTTGCTGGCGGACGGCGCGGATTTGGTGACGTTTACGAGTTCGAGCACGGCGACCAACTTCTGTAACCTCGTGGACGTACCGGCGTTGCTGGAAAAGTTTCCAAAACTGAAGTTTGTGAGTATCGGACCGGTCACAACTAAGACTGCTGAAGAACGCGGCCTCGCCGTGGCAACGGAAGCTGAAGTTCACACAATCCCCGGCTTAGTAACGGCGATTTTGAAATTGAAATAGCTTGGGCCGGTAGCGGTCGAAGCCTAATCAGCGGGCTTGTCAGCGACGTAGATGGTGCAACCGCAACGCTTGGCTTTGGCGTAGAGCTTGGTGGAGACGGTTTCCACCCGGAAACCGGCGAGCGACAGCCGGTCGGAGAAGTTATGATCCGGTGCTGCCGACCAGATGGCGGCCCGACCGCCAGGCTTGAGCGCGGCTAACATTAGGCGGACCCCAGCTGGTTTGTAGAGCCGGGCATTGGGCTGTTGCACCATCGCGGCCGGACCATTGTCGATATCGAGTAGGAGCGCGTCATACCGGTTGTGTGAGGAACGCGCGAGAACATTCCACACGTCCTCAGTGTAAATTGTAACCCGCGGATCATCCACCAGTTTGCCATTCACGCCGGTTAAGAATTCGCGATTCCAGTCCACGACCTGCGGAATTAACTCGGCCACATGCACCAGACTCATCGAGCCGGTCTTGGCCAGTACACTTTGCAAGCTGAACCCCAGACCTAAGCCGCCGATTAGGACGCAGGGTTTGGGATGATCCTTTAGGCGGGCGA
>JBAXAT010000461.1:0-1836 GCA_037142335.1 Verrucomicrobiota bacterium
TCCGGCGTACTCACGCCGTACCACGGCGATTACCAATACTACCTCGATAAATCCGCGACCATCGTGCCCGTTGTCCCAGTTGCCACGCCGGCACCGGTAGCCAAGCCAACGATCCGCGAACAAAAACGCCGCAGTTCCGAAGACCGTCAAGCGACTAGCCGTGAGCGGCACGAAGCGCAGCAGTTGGTCACCAAACTCGAAGCCGAAATTGCCAAGCTGGAAAAATCCCAACTCGAACTCACTGCCGAGCTGGAGTTACCGGCAACCTACGAGAAACCCGGTCACGCCGTAGAAGTGAACCGGAAGTTGACCGGCATCGCCGAAGCGCTCGCCCGAATCACACCAGAATGGGAAGCCGCCGCCGCCCGACTGAGTGCCACGCCGGCCAAGTCGGAGTAGTCACTGTTGGATTGCAACGGATGCCGTTTGAATTTATCCTAAAATGTTTTCGTAGGTAATCAGCCATGGCTTTGTATCTTGAATTTGACCGGATTGTCCGCAGCTTTGAGAAAGCAAAGTTGCGCTATGCCGTCGCGGGTGGATTGGCTGTCGGGCTGCATGGCTATGTGCGGGCGACGCAGGATATGGACTTCCTGCTGCACCCGCAGGACTGGCCGAAAGCGGAAGCGGCCCTAGTGCGGCTGGGCTATCGTGCGAATCCAGTAATTCAGGAGTTTCCCAAAGCCGGATTGACGCTCAACCGTTTTCATAAGCGACTCCCCAAAGAAGATGACCTGATGTTGGTGGACATTCTGATTCCCACTTCCGCGCCAATGCAGCGGGTGGTCGCGCGGGCGCTCAGCATCCCGTTTGGGAGCAGTTCCATCCGGGTCGTCACCGCGCGCGACTTGGTCATGATGAAACGCCGGCGCGGCTCCATTACCGATCAGGCCGACATTGCCTTCCTGCGGAAGCAACCATGAAGCGACCAACTCCCATCACCCCAGCCCAGCAGATCGTGTGGCGCATCAGCGAACTGCGTAAATTGGCGCGGCGCTTGTCGCAAGCCGGTTACCGCGCCGGATTGCATACCCACGATCCAAACCGGTTATCCTCCGCAAATCGAGTGGCGGAACGGCCAAACGGTTACTCAATCCGGTAGCTATACCGCACCTGAACGCCGGCAAGTCGCCTTCGTGCCGGTACCGGTTCCGCCCAAAACTGGCTGTCATGCAGAGCTTATCGAAGCACCTCTGACCGGCTAGGTAGGTGGGTTAGTCAAAAGTAAAGCTTTGAGCTAATCCCACGCGCCTGTGCGGCGGGATTGTTTTTTTGCGGCGTGGTGAGATTTGTTATCGAGCATCTTGGCTTTGGCACGGCGGCTGCGCCGGCGTTTCTGGCGGCGTATCTTTTCAGCTTGGGCGACCTTGGTTGCCACAAAACCTTTTTGCCGGGCTTCAATCTTGTCGAGTAATAACCGGCGCGCCAGAAACCGGTTGAGACCTTGCTGCCGGCTCTCTTGGCATTTCACTTGCAAGCCGGTTGGCCGGTGCACGAGCATCACGCAAGTGGAAGTTTTGTTGACGTTCTGCCCGCCATGCCCACCGGAGCGGACGAAAGTTTCTTCAATGTCAGCTGCGCGCACGCCGAGCGACGTCATGCGTTGCACAAGCTGGGCTTCTTTGTCGAGACTGATGGGAAGCAGGCTCATCGGACGGAGATGATTTTGAATTCCTGTGCCGGCCCACGCGTCTGGAGCTTGACCTGATCACCAGCCTGCTTGCCGATGAGTTGCTGCCCGAGCGGTGATTCTGGCGCGATAACGAGGACTTCTGTTCCGTCGTGTTTAATCTCCAATCCACCGCGATTGGGGCCAATGAAATAAAGGTCGCGGGC
>JBAXAT010000462.1:0-1830 GCA_037142335.1 Verrucomicrobiota bacterium
CGTACGCCAACAGCAGCGATGCACCGTAGAACGGATTTGTCTTTGCGAGCTTGAACGTCACGCCGAGGATTGGTGCCATGTAGGCAAACGTGCACGGGCCGAGCGCGATGCCAAACACGAGTCCAAGAATCAATGCCGCCAACAAGCCGCGCCGTTTCATGTTCACCCGGTTTGGACCCGACCACGGCATTGGGATCACACCGAGTAGGTGCAGGCCGACCAGAAAGAAGATGACAGCCACGAAATAATTCCCGTACCGGCCCACGTCGCCCAACATCCGCCCGGCCGCCGCTGTGAGTACACCGATACCGGCAATGGTGATCAGGATGCCCACGGCGAATAATGTTGCGGTCCAGAACGCCTGGCGCACCGTAACCTTGCCCTGTTCACTAATGAAACCGACGATGAGCGGGATGCTGGCCAGATGACACGGACTGAGGATGATGCTCAGAATGCCCCAGACGATGGCCGCACCGAGCGCAAGCGCCGGGGCGCCTTCGACGGCGTGACTCAGGCTGGTGAAGAGTTGTTCCATGACTATTCCTGTGGATTGCCGCTTGGTATATTTGTCGCTGGCTGAAGCGTTGCGTTCGTCCAAGTGTTGTTAGCTGGCAGTAGCGGCAGGCGACACGCGCCGCTGGCGCACGGCGAACGCTGTTCTTCGCAAGCGCTCCAACCAGCCACGATTGCGATGGCAGCCAGGGCGATGAACACGATGAGGCGGTTGGGTTTTTTCATGTCACTTGCATTCGCCGAGTTTGCAGGCTTTGGCGATTTGCTCTGGTGATAGGTTCATCTTGTCGGCCAGTGCGTGGGCGATGGTGATCTGGCGGCCGGTCATGGCGGACCGGGCATCGAGCCACTTCTTCAGGTTCTCCTGGTTCACGAAGAATCCCTGCTTGAAACAACCGGCGGAGACCCATTTGCCATCCGCCGTTTTCTTCTGACCGAGCCATGCAATGGCGGTCGGCGGTTCGAGGGACGCGATGCTGCCGTTCAGTGTCTTGATGCGGATCAGGTCGCCGGTGGAACCGTCTTTGGCCTCGACTTCGATGTCCTGTTTCAGCCGCGCGGCCACACCTATTGCGCAGTGCGTGCAACAACCGTAACTGTGGGTCGTCCCGAATTTCACACCGCAGGCGTCTTCAGGGTACACCGCGCGGTCGCAGAAGGCGCACCGGGTGGCTAGTTCCTTCGCGCTCAATATTTCCCATGCGAGCAGATTGCCGGAACTGGTTTGTTGTTCTTTGGCGGCAGCGGCGTTGTCAGCGAACGCCTTGGTCGTAGGACGCCCTTTAGCATCCAGTTCATACAGATAATTGGCGGTTGTGGCTGGTATGAGGCTGCCGGTTGCCCAATCGGTGACGCTGACCTTCGCGACTTCGGCGGCGGCGTCCGCACCGACGAGGCTGGAGAAATAGATGAAGTAACAGTGTGGCGAACAGAGAATGCGCTGCTCGCTCTGGCCTTTCACCACCGCTCTCGTATTAGGATTCACGTCGCCGTCGCACATGAAACAGACCGTCTCGTGCGAGCGCGTGTCAGGCGTGACCGGTTCCTCGCGGAGAATACCGGCGCTCGGTTTGTTGCCAAAGTCCACGCCGAGTTCCTTCCACTTGCCGAGAATGTCTTCCCTGCCGAAGAAGCCTTCGTGGCGAAATAGTTCCTTGCCGTCAGTATCAAAGAAGATTTGTGTCGGGATGAGTTGGATGCCATACTTCTTCGCCTCATCAGGAGTCTTCCAAACATCAATGAACGAAACTTCCAACTTGCCGGCGTATTCCGTCTTCAACTCCTCCAGAATCGGCGCCATCTTTTTGCATGGAATAC
>JBAXAT010000463.1:0-1829 GCA_037142335.1 Verrucomicrobiota bacterium
CAGCAGCAGCTTCTTCGATTTCCAGGTGAATCTGTTCGCCCATGTTCATAAAAATGTGGTAAGGCACGACCATCACAATCGCGAGCACGATACCGGCAGCGGTGTTGATCAACGCTTCAGAAATACCGCCCGCAACCGCGCCGGGACTAATTGCCCCGGCTTTTGCAATACCAGAAAACGCCTTAATCATACCAGTGACCGTGCCGGCCATGCCGAGCAGGGGGGCCACATTGCCGATGGTCGCCAGTAGGTACAACCGTTTGTCCACTGCGCCCATTGCGTGGGTCATGTATTCTTCCATCGCCTCTTTCATGATGACCGAAATCGCTTCCGGGCGACTGGTGAATTCCTTGTGGCGCTGATAGGCTTCTAGCCCGGCCAACAAAACTGCTGAAACCGGCCCCGGGGTATTGGCACAGACCGTGGCCGCGTCGCCAATCTTATTTTCGGCGAGCAGCGCCAAGATTTTTGCCCGCAGTGCCCGCGTGTCGATTTTGGCATTGGCGCGAAACGCAAGATACCGGTCGATTAGCACGGCAAAGCCAATCAAGCTGCCCAGTGCCAAGGCAACCATCATCGCTGTTCGAACAATTGTTTCAATCATGACTGACGTCCTTTCGGTTGATTTGCTCCAAAATTTTATTTGCGGCCACCGGCGTGAACTTCAGCCGGCGCAGCCGCGCTACTGGTGCTGGCGCAAGCGCCAGCTCACCCGTTAGAAAATTATAAAAACTTTTCCCCAACTCCGCCACCGGGATCTCCTCCACATACGGCCGCTTACCGTCGGCAAAAACCGCAACCCGCCCGGCAAAGCATGCAATCCAAACCCGGCCATTTCGAAACCATTGCCCGACATCCACAGTCGTACCGGTCTCCTGAACCACTATCAGCAGTTCGCCGCGTATCACAGTAGCGAGTAAGCGTTGTTCGCCAGCAGTCATTATTTATCGGCTGACGAGTCATTTTGCTCAACTCGTGCAAGCGCATCCTCACTCAGCCGCCCACGTGCATTTTTTGCCCACGTACTCTCCGGATAATCCCAGGTCAATCGCTTGAACAGGCGGTAAGCGTTAACATAATCCGGCTGTTTAAACTTTGTGTAACAATCAGCGGCCCAGAACATTGACCGGGCAATTAAATCCGGTTCCGCCTTCTTTTCATTAATAACCTGACGAAAGACTTCGATGGCTTTTGGTAAATCCTCGGCAAGCATCCAACATTCCGCTGAAAGCACAGTCGCCGCATTGGCAAACTTATGCTCGGGGAAGCGTTGGGCCAGCCGACCAAACACTTGCGCGGAGGTCTTAAACATATCCCGCGCTTGCTGACTCCCCTTCTCTTGTAAAACCTTGTCGGTCTCACTCTTGGCCTCGTCCTGTAATTTCTTACCTTTGGCACGGAAATATTTACCAAGTTGGTAGATTGTCTCCGCGACCAACTCATTGTCGGGATACCGGTATGAAAGCTTAACGTATTCCTCACAAGCTTGATCCATCTGGCCGGTTTTCTCAAAAATCAACGCTTTCTTATACTGCGCCTTCGGCGCATATGTGCTATCGGGGTAAGTGGCGACGATATCGCTGAATCGTACAATCGCCTCAATGTAACGCTTTTTTACTTCGTCAGGTCCAACATCTTTCGCCCCTTCTAAGGCGAGGTCAGCAAGTAAATAATCCGCCTGCGCCCGTACCGCGGTGTTCGGGTAATCGCGAATCGCTTCCTCAAGTAATTTCTTACCCTGCGCGATTTCCTTGTGCGCCAAATCTTCCTGACCAAGCTCCCGGTGTTTCTTGGCCATTTCAAAATACGCCTCCGCTACCGTAAATTGC
>JBAXAT010000464.1:0-1808 GCA_037142335.1 Verrucomicrobiota bacterium
GTCGCGCTCGGCGTCGGCGATATTGTGGCGGAGCCGGCAACTTCGACCGGCCGCGTGGCCGGCCTCCGGCAAGCGACGCGGTTTGCGCTCGGCCGCGAAGCGCACGTCGAACACCAGCGCGCCCAAACCGCCCGGCACACAGCCTACCGGCAGGAAATCTTCATCCGCCACACGACAACGGTTGACGATTTCGTCGTCAAAATCCAAGGCCGCATTGACGGTGTCATCGAACCGCCAGCCGGCGGAACTTGGATCGTCGAGGAAGTGAAATCGGTTGTCCTGCCGGCAATGGCGTTTGCGACGCTGACGCCGCACCCGCAGCATCTCGAACAACTCCAGTTGTATTGCTACTTCGTCACGCAAGAAGGCCGGCCAGTCACCGGCCAGCTCGTGTACGTCAACGTCGTAGATGGCACCAGCAAAGAGTTTGCGGCAACCGGACCATTCACTGCTTGCCGGCAGCTGATTGACGACCGCGTCCGGGCGTTGATCACAACAGCACGCAACCGCGACCGGGACCGCCACGAACGCCGGCAACGCGCCGGTACCCTCGCCTTCCCTTTTCCTAAACCGCGCCGGTATCAGGATGAAATGCTCACAGCGGTGACCACGGCATTGGATAAAGGCCGGCATCTCCTCGTATCCGCACCGTCCGGCATCGGCAAAACGGTTGGCGCGTTGTTCCCGGCAATGAAACACGCGTTGGCGAAAGACCGGCGCGTGTTCTTCGTTACCGCGAAAAATACGCAGCACCAGCAGGCGGCGGAAACATTGCGGTGGTTGGACGGCCCGACGGTGACAGTGTTCCGGTCGCGCAAAAACATGTGCATCAACTCCATCTACGCGTGCCGGGAAGAATTCTGTCCGCACTTGCAGATGATGCAGTTGAAATTGCAACAGACCAAAATCATCGACCGGCTCCTCGAACAGCGTGTGCTCTTGCCGGACGCGTTGATGGATGCCGGCCGCGGCGTGAGCGTCTGCCCGTTCGAGTTGGCGCTGGTGGCGGCAGAGCGGACGGACGCCATTGTTTGCGATTACAATTACGTCTTCGATCCGCAGGTTTATTTCCGACGCTTTTTCCAAGACGCAGATTATTCCGACGCGGTGCTGATCATTGACGAGGCGCACAACCTCGTCCAGCGTGCACTCGATTATTACTCGCCAGTCTTGCGCCGCCGGCAAGTCCAAGCACTGGCCAAACAACTGGCGCACGTCGAGCCGGGGCTGGCGCGTGAGCTCAGGCAATTCCTGAACACGATTGACGATTTCTTCCGGTCACACGACCGGCATATTCCTGACGAATACTCACAACTCGACGAGGAACCGGCCAATACCGCCGACCAGTTTTTGATCGAATCGCCCAAACCATTTTTCGACGACCTGAAACCAACTCTGAACCGGCTAAGCATCCGGTACCTGCTCGACAAGATCGAAAGCGGCCGGGCAATCCCGGATGATCCGGTCGAGGAGTTTTTTGCGGAGCTGGGAAAATTCTACAGCGTGCTCGGGCTGGCCGGCGAAGAATTCGCTTACGTCTTCGACACCACCGGCGGCGCGGCGCTGAAGGTCATTTGTCAGGATGCGTCCCGGCTGTTGGCCGAGCGACTGGCTGGGTTTCACAGCGTCATCGCGATGTCAGCCACGCTCGCGCCAGCGGAGTTTTACCGGCAAATGCTTGGCTTCGAGACTGAGCGAACTGACACACTGATTTTGCCATCGCCGTTCCCGGCAGAGAACCGGCGAGTCCTAGTCGTGCCGACGGTTTCGACGGCCTTCAGGCATCGCGGCGCAAATTACGACAGAGT
>JBAXAT010000465.1:0-1799 GCA_037142335.1 Verrucomicrobiota bacterium
CCAGCGATACAGGGTGCCGGTATGGTGGACACTTGGTGGCAACACAATATACCCCCCTTCGCCACGGAGTTCCCCGTCATCAAGTTCCTTAGTGGTCACAGGTTTGGTGGATCGGAAGTAAATATGGATGCCACGCCCAGTCGCAACAGTCGGTAATGCTTTAGCGAGATCTGGGTGTGCAGTGCTCCAGTTGGCGTAGGCTGTAAGGTCGTCGAAGTCGCGAGCGTATAGATTACCGGAAACCGGTCCCAGCACTACCGCCACACCGGTTAAGTTGCGCTTGCAGTGAAACATCCCTCGAACCTCCGATTCCGTCGGTGGCGTTATCTGAAACGACTTCCAGGGTACTGCCGCTTTCTTCCAGTTACCACGCGCCCGGTTGATTGTTGTTGGGATGATGCTCCAGCCGCGACGGTGGTAGTCCAGTGCCGCCTCCAGCAGATCGCTGAGACGTGGCAATTGAATGTCGCCGGCTGATTGTTTTTGTGTTCGGTCGTCCGTATTGGCTTGATGGTTTTTTGTTGTCATACCTCTAAAGACGGTTCGGTCATCAAAATGATTCCAAAAAACCTTATTTAACCCCTAAATACCGGCATCTGATTAGGTGTAACTACCTGTAGGATAGGTGATTATAGGGAAAAGAAAAATATGGCGAAATTATGGAGACTATTTACAGCAGGATGCGCTTGGTATGTCGGTTGAGGTCGGTGGATTAGCCGCCGCAGAAAGTAAGTGAGCGACTCAGTCAGCCCAGAAAACCACCGACGCGCGGCAAGCGTGGATACGCGCCGATGCCCTCGCGGTCGATGCCGTGGTGAAGTGGGCTACTTTAGAATGTTTTTATTTTAAACTACCCTTGGACCGTCATTGTCCGACCATAATGTGGTACGCTGGCCTCGAAATGCTATTGATGTCAGGATATACGCTTGCGATTGACGATTGCAGTTGGCATCATCAACTAACAAACGGAGCCAATAATGAACCGGATCTACCAAGGTAAGGTTACGAAGTGCCAACAATGGAATGAACAACGGCACGACTGGGATGATCAATCTGATTGGATGCAGACACTCTGGCATCACCACCAACTTTTCCAAGACGCGGTTAACTACTATATCGTGTGCTTGCTTGCATTGGCTACGGATCCAACAAGTGAGCCAGCGCGACTTCGTGAGCGGATTATTAAAGACGGCGACGAGGTCTATATTTGGGGACAATTTCGTCGTCGTGGTGCTACGCGACGCGGCCTGCGCGATTCGGTTGCTCCGTACCTTACGCCAGGCAACAAGGCGCCGACTTTTGAACAGGTAGCGGCGGTAGTGTTGTCTGGAAATCCGTTAGCAACGACGAATGAGGGACGCGCTACCCTTTACGCTGGCTTGCGTCAATTGTTGGAAAAATGCACCGGTAATAGTGGCTGTCGCAATGCGGCCCCAGAATTCTTACCGCGATTCTGTAAGCCGGACTTCGGTGGTAATTATGCCGAAGACAAGGCCGCCGTGGCTCGTCAGACAGACAAACTGCGTCTGCCTTTTGTCGTGCACAATCCGAGTACACGCCCTGATTCGGCGGAATTGGCTACTTTTGAGATTGCGCTACCGAACCCCAAAAAACCCATCTTTTCCCCTAGTGAATCACGAGAAAAATTGCAAACGATGGTGGATGCGTGGCGTGAACGACAGCCTAAAAGCGAACCGGACTGGAAGAGACTTGAAGACAAGATTACAAAACTTCCGGAAAACTTGAGCCTACCAGGGTACGCCGCGCCTAGCGCCAAGGGAGAGGTGAAATTCCGATTG
>JBAXAT010000466.1:0-1796 GCA_037142335.1 Verrucomicrobiota bacterium
ATGGCCACCATATCCGCGATCATGTGGCCCTTCGACAGCAATGGCACGAGTTGCAAATTCACAAAACTGGGCGCGCGAATCTTCAGCCGGTGCGGCGTGCCACCGCCCTTGCTGACAATGTAGAAGCCAAGTTCGCCCTTCGGATTCTCAGCCGAGCAATAAATTTCGCCCGCCGGAGCATTGATGCCTTGCGTGACGTTGATGAAATGGTGAATCAATTCCTCCATCTTTGTCAGCACTGCCTTCTTTTCCGGCAACACAATCTTCGCTTCTGGCGAGTTCCATTCGCCACCGGGCATCTTATCGATGGCTTGCTGGATGATGCGGATGCTCTGGCGCATCTCTTCCATGCGAACAAGATACCGGTCCATGCAATCGCCGACCGTGCCGGTCGGGATGTCGAACTGGAAATTCTCGTAGCCGCCGTATGGGCGCGCTTTACGAATATCCCACTCGACGCCGCTACCGCGCAGGATCGGGCCGGTCGCGCCAAAATCAATCGCATCGGCCTTCGACAGCACGGCAACCTCGCGGTTGCGTTCGACAAAAATTTTATTGCGCGTGAGCAGCTTGTCCGTCTCGTCAATCGTCGTTGGCAATTCGGCAAGGAACTTCCGGCACATCGGGATGAAGTCAGCCGGCATGTCGTTAGCGAGGCCGCCGATGCGGGTGTAGCTCGTCGTGAACCGCGCACCACAAATCAACTCGGCGAGGTCGTAAATTTTTTCGCGTTCCTTGAACGTGTAAAGGAACACCGTCAACGCCCCGAGGTCCATACTCATCGCACCAATACCGAGCAGATGCGAACTGATGCGCGCCAGTTCCGCACAGATGACACGGATGTACTTGCAGCGTGGCGGCACGTCGATACCGCAAAGTTTTTCGACCGCGTAGGCGTAAGCGACGTTGTTGGCCAGCGGCGCCAAGTAATCGAGGCGGTCGGTATACGGGATGAACTGCGTCCACGTCATGTTCTCGGCAATCTTCTCGTCACCGCGGTGCAAGTAGCCGATCTCCGGCCAGCAGTTGGTAATTTCCTCGCCGTCAAGTTCGAGCACCAACCGGAAAACACCGTGGGTGCTTGGGTGGGACGGTCCCATGTTGAGAATCATCCGCTCGCCGCCAAATTCCCCTTCCAGCACCTGTTGGGCGCGCGCGGCAGAGTCAATCAATTCCATCTCGTGAATCGTCGCCACGTCAGCTCGCTCCCTTGTTGTCGTGACGCTCACCCGCCGTATCGTTCTGGCGCGGCTCGCGGCTCGCCGCTGTAGGCGCACCGGGTGCAGTCACAAACGGCCCGCCAAGCATCGCCGCGACCTGAACCTTGCCGGCATCCACGGCGGTCTCCGGCAACTCCGTCTCCATGCCAGACAGCGGGAAATCTTTGCGCAACGGATGATACGGATAACCGTCCCACATCAAAATCCGTTTCAAGTTTGGGTGATTGCGGAACCGGATGCCGAACATGTCAAACGCCTCACGCTCATGCCAGTCCGCCGTGCGCCACACGCCGGTCACGCTGTCGACGATGAGATCATCTTCTGACACGGTGACCTTGAGGCGCAGATGCACGCGATTCGACAACGAGCAAAGTTCATAGACCACTTCGTAACGCGGATCAGTGCCGTAGTTGTCGACGCCGGACAAATCCACAAGCATGTCGAACGCGCAGTCCTTCTTCAAATACCGGCAAGCCTCCACGATCTTCGCGCGATCCACGGTGATCGTGACTTCGTCGCGAAACTCCACCGGTTCACCGATGCGGCCCGGCAATTTCTCGATGGCTTGACGGGACG
>JBAXAT010000467.1:0-1779 GCA_037142335.1 Verrucomicrobiota bacterium
CTCATTGCACCGGCAGATGGGCATTGTCAACCAGAACAACTTTCTCTTTACCGGCACTTTGATGAACAACATCCGCGTGGGTCGACCGGCGGCGAAGGACGACGAAATCATCGCCGTGGTCCGGCAGCTCGATTTTCTCGACATGATCGGCGCGCTGCCGAACGGCTTCAATACGCAGGTCGGCGAACGCGGTGCGAACCTCTCGCTTGGCCAGCGGCAACTCGTCTGTTTCGCCCGCGCCATGCTGGCTGATCCGCGCATCCTGATTCTCGACGAAGCCACCAGCTCCGTGGATTCATTAACTGAAGCGCGACTCCAACGAGCCTTGGCCATGTTGTTAAAAGGCCGAACCAGTTTTGTCGTCGCCCACCGGCTCAGCACGATTCGCAGTGCCAATCTCGTATTGGTACTCGACCACGGCCGGATCATCGAGCGCGGCACGCACGCCGAACTACTCACACTCGACGGCCATTACGCTGCGCTGCACAAACAATTCGTCCAAGGAACGCAATCATGACCGAGCTTACCGTCACGACAAGTCAACCCGCCCAGTTCCTCGACATTACCGGCGAAGTCCAACAGGCCGTCAGTGCTGCCGGCGTGAAGGACGGTCTCTGCACCGTCTTTATTCCGCACACCACGGCCGGTATCACCATTCAAGAGAATGCCGATCCCGATGTCGTGACCGACATGCTTTACGCGCTCGACAAAGCCGTCCCGCTCCGCGACCCACATTACCGGCACGCCGAAGGCAATACCGCCGCGCACGTGAAAGCGAGCCTGTTAGGCAGCAGTGTCAACGTGCTGGTGCAAGCCGGTCGCCTCCGCCTTGGCACATGGCAGGGGATTTACTTTTGCGAGTTCGACGGCCCCCGCACCCGGCAAGTCTTGGTGACGATTCAATAATTGCCGGCGCCGTTATTCGGCTGGTTGGGTCCGTCTGCTGTGACTGTTATCTTGCGCCGGGCAATCACGGCATCACTCCACCGATCCCAGCCACCCTTTTCTGAAAAGGTGTAGTACACGTAGAATTGAGCCTCGGTCTGTCGGGGGTCCTCGCCAAATCCGACAATCGATGGATAGAAGCACTCGCCATTCTCGGCCACAAGTTTTCGGCGCTCTGCCCAAATGATTCCATCGTCGGACCATGTCACGAACAGTTCCACTTTACTCGACGATGTATTTGCGGCGACAACCATGATGTATTTCCGGAGTGCCGCGTTATAGCTCACGTCCATCCAGCGGGTAACGGGATTGCCTCTTTCCAGCGGGGTGGATTTTCCGCCAACGGCGGGCTCAGTAAATGCTTGGTTGTACCACTTAGTCCAGTTTGCCGACCGGCCTTCCAGCCCGGCCTGGACGACCTCTGCGACCTTGGCTCGGGCGACAGAAAGATTGCTCTCTCTTGAAAAGCCTTCCGCCATCACGTCCTTGGCGTAGACATAGAAGTACCCATCCCGGATGATGTAGGGTGCGCCACAGATCTCGACGATTCCCCGCGCCTTTTCATTCGGCACGTTGGTAATGAAAATTGGTCCTAGGTCCTTGAACTCAAGTCCATTTTGGCGCGTCTGGATGGAAAGGCCAAGAACACTATAGAAGTTCCGGGCGCTGCCGCGATGAATCTCAGCATGATAGAAGAGGAAGAGCCGCTTTGATTGTGGGTCAAGATAAACCGGACCGCCGGCGAGATACCGGAAGTCCTTATTCGTGGTGACAATGCTGACCGGGGCCACCTTTTGCAACGGGTTCTGCGGGGTGCCGGTAACACAAACAGGC
>JBAXAT010000468.1:0-1770 GCA_037142335.1 Verrucomicrobiota bacterium
AGAATATTGGGACTGCACACTCGATGCGCTCACGTTTGCCGGCAACAAAGGCCCGGAACTCATCGTTGATGACGGCGGCGATGCCACGCTCCTGATTCACAAAGGTTACGAACTCGAAAACGGCAGTGACTGGATCAACACCAAGAGCGGCAGCCATGAAGAACAAGTCATCAAGAATTTGTTGAAGCGCGTTCTCAAGCAACGTCCCGGTTTCTGGCACACCGTCGTCAAGGATTGGAAAGGCGTCAGCGAAGAGACCACCACCGGTGTTCATCGCCTCTACCAGATGCTTGAGCAGGGCAAGCTCCTCGTCCCGGCCATCAACGTCAACGACTCCGTCACGAAGTCGAAGTTCGACAACTTGTATGGTTGCCGGGAATCACTCGCCGACGGTATCAAGCGTGCGACCGATGTCATGGTTGCCGGTAAAGTCGCCTGCGTCTGCGGTTACGGCGATGTCGGCAAAGGTAGTTCGCACTCACTCCGTGGATTCGGCGCCCGCGTCATCGTTACCGAGATTGACCCGATCAATGCGCTCCAAGCCGCAATGGAAGGTTTTGAAGTCAAGACCATCGAAGACACGCTCGGCGAAGCGGACATCTACGTCACCACGACCGGTAACTGCGACATCATCACGCTCGAACACATGGCGAAGATGAAAGACCAAGCCATCGTCTGCAACATCGGTCACTTTGACAACGAGATTCAGATCGACCGCCTCAACAAGGCGAAAGGCGTCAAGAAACTCAACATTAAGCCGCAAGTGGACAAGTACACTTTCCCCAAGGGCAACAGCATCTACATGCTCGCCGAAGGCCGCCTTGTGAATCTCGGCTGCGCCACTGGTCACCCCAGCTTCGTTATGTCCAACAGCTTTACAAACCAATGCCTCGCGCAATTGGATTTGTGGGCGAACAAGGACACCGCGAAAGTTGGCGTCTACCGGTTGCCTAAGAAACTCGACGAGGAAGTGGCCCGATTACACCTTGAGAAAATCGGCGTGAAGCTGACCAAGCTCACCAAAGCGCAAGCTGCCTACATCGGTGTTCCGGTTGAAGGCCCGTACAAGCCGGACCATTACCGCTACTAACTCATTTCCGCGATGACGCGTTGGGCGGCGGCAACGGGATCCGGTGCGGCGAGAATGGGACGTCCGACGACGATGTAACTCGCGCCGGCAACCACTGCTTCGCGTGGTGTCATCATTCGCTTCTGGTCATTGGCACCAGCCCAGGCGGGACGGATACCAGGCGTCACAATTTTAATCTTATCGCCGACGGCTTGTCGGATCAATTTGATCTCGTGCGGCGACGCGACGACGCCTTCCAATCCACATTCGGCGGCAAGCTTGGCGCGGCGCACGACTTCATCGGCCACATCGCCGGCAACGCTGGTGAGCACGGTCACGCCGAGTAAGAGTGGATGATCGGGCACGCTGGCCGCCGCGCGCAGCATGTCGGCGCCGCCGACGGTATGCACGGTCAACATCGCGACGCGCAACGCCGTTGCGCTTTCGACTGCCTTCGCGACGGTGTTGGGGATGTCATGAAATTTAAGGTCGAGAAAACAGCGGCGACCCTGTGCGTGCAGGAACTCCACCATCTTCGGGCCGACACGCGTAAACAGTTGGCTGCCGACTTTATAAGTTTCCACGGCGTCCCCCAGCCGGTCGACTAACGCGGTGGCCTGCTCGAAACTATCCACGTCTAACGCAACGATAAGCTTTGATTTCATACCGGCGGTCATGCTAGGGAAATCAGCGTGACAACA
>JBAXAT010000469.1:0-1766 GCA_037142335.1 Verrucomicrobiota bacterium
CTACCACTGAGCTACCCTGGCAGTACACCTGTAAAATCTCAACCGTGTTTGTATATACGGATTAAGTTGCCGGAATCCAGTTGAAAATTGGAGCGGGCGAAGGGAATCGAACCCTCGTTGCCGGCTTGGGAAGCCGGAGCATTACCACTATGCTACGCCCGCTTACCGGTCTGCATTCTCGCCGGTTTTCGTGACAAAGCAAGCGGGAATTTTTACGGTTGACAGAAGTCGATTGCACTTGTAATAGTGACGTTATCACTGTTGATGTTAATTGAAGGTATAGCGCAGCTAAACGAACAAAAACACGGGAGACTTGGCTTATGAGAAAGTTTTATATGAAAAAGGTTGGCGGCTTTACGCTGATCGAGTTGTTAGTCGTTATTGCCATCATTGCAATTTTAGCTGGTATGTTGATGCCGGCCTTGAGTTCTGCGCGCGAAAAAGCCCGCCGCACTCAATGCCTAAATAATCTTAAGCAGATTGGCTTGGCCATCTCCCAGTACGCCGGTGATTACAGTGACAAAACGCCTGCTGCTGGTGCCGTCCCGACAGGATTTGCTGTCACTACCAATCTGTCGCTGATGTCCAGTTACCTTGCATCGCCAAAGGTGCTTGCGTGTCCATCGGAGAGCGGTAAATCAGCTGCGGCAACTTGGGCTATTTGCCAAGATACAACTAACGTCAGCTATGCCTATCAGGGGGCTGGTATAGACGGGAAAACCAGCATGACTTGGATGGCGGATCCAAATGACATCGCTCTTTGGGATGCTAATAATATCCTCACCGGTGCAGCAGGCAGTGGCACTAGCAACGCTTGTCCTGCTGGATCCTTTACTCGTGCTAATGCAGGTTGGACGACCGGTCCACACAAGGCTGCTGGTGGTAACGTCTTGTTTAGTGATAGCCACGTTGCTTGGGTAAGCATTTTACCGACAAATGCCCACAATGGTTGCTATAATCCTTAATCAGTAAACAAGCCCTTTTGTTTGCAAGAAGCCCCGCTAGTTCAGCGGGGTTTCTTTTTTTAGTTCCAAGTGGCGGTTGGACATTCCTGTAAGCCTCGGTATACTGCCGGCATGTCAGTTCAAAACCGCATTATCAAAGTGCAGAAGCGCAACCGGGCGCTGGTAACTTTTGATGAGCGCGCCATCTTTCACGCCATCCTGCGCGCGGCCGAATCCATCGGCGGCCTCCAGCAAGATTACCTCCCCGGCGTCAACGATAAGCTCTTTGATGCGTACGCGCTGGACGAAAAAGTTGCCGAGTTTCTGACCGACGCAATTGTCATCTGTCTGAACGCCAATCCGCACCACCTTATCGCCAATTTCCCGCCGACCATCGAGACCATTCAGGATGATGTCGTCCACGTTTTGCGCAGTTATGGTTTTCAAAATACTGCGGATGCCTACGAATGTTACCGGTGGGGCCGGCACTGGTTGCGCGAAGGCGCGATTACCGCCACGCAATTCGTCGGCAATGGTTTTCCTCGTAAACGCATGGAGAAAACGCTCGAATGGAACCGGCAACACGGTTGCGATACCGTCGTCGGTCTCAATGAAGTTGTCCGTGGTGGTAAGCTCCGACCACTCGTCGAAGCGTCGCTCGCAGTGTACGAAGCGTCGCTCGATGAAGCGGCCAAAAAAGTCGTCGCCCGTCTCAACACCGGGGATCAATTGCGAATGCTGTGGGTCAGCGGTCCGAGTTCCTCCGGTAAGACCACCACCACCGTTAAGTTGACTCAGCGCCTTGAAAAACAGGGTCTCCGG
>JBAXAT010000470.1:0-1751 GCA_037142335.1 Verrucomicrobiota bacterium
AGCCACCTGCCGCATGTCGTCGCCGCAGCGGTGGTCAACGTCGTCTGCAGCGATGGCGCGCATCCCTTGAACTTTGTCGGCCCGGGTTTTAAGGATTTTAGCCGGATCGCCAGCGGCCCGCCGGAGATGTGGACAGAAATCTGCCAGCAGAACCGGCAGGAGATTGGCCGTGCGTTGGAGCTGTTGATTGAGGAACTTGGTAAGCTGCGTACCGCGCTGGCGAATAACGACGGCATGGAATTAAAAACGATGCTCAAGCGAGCGAAGCATTACCGTGATGAGTTGAGGTTTCGCGTATGAGCGCACCGGTTATCGTGGCGGTGGACGGGCCGTCGGCGAGCGGCAAGAGCACGGTTTCGCGAATGGTCGCGCAACGGCTTGGTTGCAATTACGTGGATACCGGTGCGATGTACCGGGCGGTCACTTGGAAGGCGCTGGAGGAACAGCTTGATCCCGGCAATGCAGCGCAAGTCGTTGCATTGGTGCAACGGATCAAAATCAATTTCGAGATTGTTACCGGTGAGGCGCGAATGCTGATTGATGGAGTGTTTCCCGGTGACGCGATCCGTGCGCCGCGCGTGGCAGAAAAAGTCAGCCTCATTGCGGCCATGCCGGAAGTGCGGCGCGTCTTGGTCGAGCAACAGCGGTCGCTCACGCGCTTTGGTGGTCTGGTAATGGAAGGACGTGACATCGGCTCGGTGGTCTTTCCAGATACGCCACACAAATTTTATATTGACGCCAATGCCAGTGAACGCGCCAAGCGCCGGCAACAGGATTTCGCGGCGATGAAAATCGAAACGAGCACTGCCGGCGTGGCGCAGGCGTTAGCGCAGCGTGACAAGCTCGATTCGTCGCGGGCGGTGGCGCCGTTGCAGGTTGCACCCGGTGCGACGGTGGTCGACAATTCGACAAACACAGCGGAACAGACTGTCCAAATCATTCTCGATACCATCGCGCAACAACAGCGCCATCCCCGGCGCGGCGCACAATTCATCGCATGAACGACGGCACGTTTTGGTATCGTGGTTGCCGGTCGATTTACCGTCTGTATTACCGGCTCTATCATCGCGGCCTGGTTATCAACCGGGAACGTTTACCAGTTGAAGGCGGCGTGATTCTGGCGGCGAACCACGTCAGTTTTCTCGATCCACCGCTGCTAGGCGCGGCGTGCCGGCGCGAGGCGTTTTTTATGGCGCGCGATACGTTGTTTCGTAATCCGCTGGCTGGGTGGTTGCTGCGGAGTTGGAATTGCGTGCCAATCAAACGCGAAGGCGGCGACATCGCCGCGTTGCGGACGGCGTTGCGGATGCTGGGCGAGGGGAAGGCGGTGCTGATGTTCCCGGAGGGCACGCGCAGCAAGGACGGCAACCTACAGGAAGGTCGCGCCGGTATTGGCATGATTGTGGCCAAGGCGAAAGTGCCGGTAGTACCGATGCGGATTTTTGGAACCGACTGCGCTTTACCACGTGGCGCGTCGCTACCACGCCCGGCCCGGCTTACTGTCCGGTTTGGCGAACCGTTCACCTATCCGTTACCGGCAAATGTGGATGAGTTGCGCGGTGATGCGGCGAAGGCGTTATTTCTAGACATCAGCCGGGAAATCATGCGGCGAATTGCCGCGCTCTGATAACTCCCAGCGGCAAGGTCGCCAGTTTGACCTCGGCAAATGTTTCCTTGGGCTTTAGCCTCGACAAGCTGGCGGTTGCCGGCTAAAAATCATTCGCATTATGCAGAAAAAGGCGCTCGGTAGA
>JBAXAT010000471.1:0-1749 GCA_037142335.1 Verrucomicrobiota bacterium
CGGCCTTCCCGGCCTCGGCTCCATCCTTGCCGGACAACGCCTCGCCGGCGCGGCACAAATGCTCCTCGCGCTTGCCGGGTTCGGACTCAACTTGTTCTGGTGCGTCGCCTTCGCCGCGCAATGGATTGAGACCAAGCAACTACCTCTTGACGGCGGCCGCCAATTCCGGTGGGGATTGATCGGCCTAGGCCTCTTCGCGCTCGCCTGGTTCTGGGGCTTGGCGACCGGCTTGCAGATTCGCCGCGCTGCGCGTACAAACAACGCGTGACCACTCCTCTACTCCAACCGGGCCAACGACTCGAACTCGACATCACCACCGTCGCCTTCGGCGGCGACGGCATCGGACGCATCGACAACTTCGTCGTCTTCGTCCCGTTCGTCATCGCCGGTGAACGTGTCGAAGTTGAGATTGTGGATGTCCGGAAACGTTTTGCCACTGCCGACCTTGTCCGCGTCATCACACCGTCGCCGCACCGGGTCGCACCGCGTTGTCCATACTACGCGAAGTGTGCCGGTTGCCAGTACCAGCACGTTGACTACGCGCACCAACTCGAAATGAAGCGCGACCAGATCCGCGACGTGTTCCAGCGCATCGGCAAAATCAAGGAACCGCCCATCGAACCGGTCGTTGGCTCGCCGCGTGAATATGCTTACCGGAATAAGCTCGTCGTCCACGGCCCCGGCAAGCCGGGGTTCTGGACACAGCGCGGCCGGGCAATCATCCCGGTTGATTGCTGCCCTATCGCCCGCGACGAAGTGAACGCCAAGCTGACCGGGCCGTTGGCGGTGGATAAACATCTAACGATTCGCTGCAATTCCGCTGGCAAGGTCTGGACGTTTACGGACCCGATCCCCGACGAACTCATTGAGGAAGTCATTCTTGGTAAAACACTGCTGGCGCCAGTCGGCTCGTTTTTCCAAATCAACCGGGAAGTCATCGAATTGGCGTTGCAACACACCCGGCAAGCCTTCGCTGCGAGTGGTTGCCGGGTATTGGTGGATGCGTACTGCGGCATCGGCCTGTTCGCGTTGATGCTTGGCGACATTGCCGAGCACGTCTACGGCATCGAAGATGACGCGCGCGCCATCAAAACTGCCAACACCAACGCCGCCAGCCTCGGTTTGAGTCGGTACGACTTCTATCCCGGCAAGACGGAGCGGCTATTGTTCTACACGCTCCGGCAATGCAAACTGGATGAAACCTGTTTAATTCTCGACCCACCACGCTCTGGTTGCGCGCCGGTGGTGTTGAAAACATTGCGAGAACAGAAGCCGCGCAAATTAATTTACGTCTCGTGTGCGCCGCCGATGCTGGCGCGCGACATCAAGACGCTCTGCAAGTTCGGTTACCGGTTGGAGCGCGTCACGCCGTTTGACATGTTTCCACAAACGCAGCATTGTGAAGCCATCGCTGAGTTAACCCACGGAGGAAGCTGATGAAGTTGCAACGGATACTGATTGGTGGTTGTGTACTGGGCTTGGTGTGGTGGACGCCGGTCACACAGGCACGACGGGAAATGCTATTCGATGTCACGCACGGCCAACAACCATCGGATACCGGCACCGACAAGACATTCTTTAACATTGAAGAGTGCAAAGGGTTGGGCGGCCAAGCGTTAAAGGTTGAATGTCCTGCCGGCGACAGCTTCGGCGACCGCGCTGCCAAGGTCACAAATTGGCGACCGTTCACACAGGTGGAGTTAATCGTCTTCAATCCGTCCGCTGAACCGGTAACGCTAGGTTTTAACA
>JBAXAT010000472.1:0-1740 GCA_037142335.1 Verrucomicrobiota bacterium
AACTGCATGCGTTGAATGGCATGGTTGATCAAGCCGTGAAGTTGCTCAGCAGCCGGGATGACTTGACGGCATTTGGAAAGTTATTGCACGAGGCGTGGCTAATCAAACGCAGTTTTTCCGCACAAGTCACCAACTCGGACGTGGATGGAATTTACGAAGCAGCCCGTGCAGCTGGGGCGCTCGGCGGCAAGCTGACCGGAGCCGGCGGCGGGGGCTTCATGCTGCTGTTCGCACCGCCAGAACGACAGGCAGCAATCCGTGAACGGCTGAGCCATTTGTTACTCGTACCATTCCAGTTTGACACGGGCGGCAGTCAGATTATTTTTTACGCACCTGGCGAAGATTACTCCACGGCGGAATGTGACCGTGCCAACCGGTCGATTCAGGCGTTTTGCGAGTTGGAGTCAAAAAAGCTGGCATGAACCGCGATGCCCGCATCCTGATTGCCGGCACAGACACCGTCACCGGCGCAGCCATCGCACGCGTGCTGCACCGGCACGGCTACCGGCAATTGGTGACGGATCTGGCGGCGCGGCCCGACTACGTTTTCATTGCGGCCGGCAAATCCGGCGGTATTCTCGCCAACCAGAAATTTCCTGCTGACCTTTGTTACGATAATCTGCGCGTTGCGCTCGACCTTATCCCGGCGGCGCACCGGCAGGGCGTGAAGAAGTTGCTCTACCTCGGCAGTTCGTGCATTTATCCCAAACAAGCGCCGCAACCCTTGCGGCCGGAGTCGTTGCTGACTGGTGCATTGGAGCCGACCAGTGCAGCTTATGCCATGGCCAAGCTGGCCGGTATCACACTTTGCCAGGCGTATCGACGGCAACACGGGGCACCGTTTATCACCGGCATCCCGGCGGATGTGTTTGGGCCGGGCACGAAATTCAGCGGTGACGATTCTCACGTGATCCCGTCGTTGATGGTGAAGATGCACCAGGCAAAACTAGCTGGTACCGATCATCTGACGTTGTGGGGCAGCGGTTCGCCCCGTCGGGAATTTACGTTTGCTGACGATTTAGCGGAAGCGTGTTTGGTGGTGATGCGCGAGTACGACGACGACGCACCTATCAATCTCGGTTCCGGCGAAACCGTGGCGATTCGGGAACTGGCAGAGCAAATTCGCGACGTTGTCGGGTTTACCGGTGAGTTGCGCTGGGACACGACCCGGCCCGATGGCGCGCCGGTAAAATGGTTAGAGACAACGCCATTGCGGGCGCTTGGCTGGCGGTCAACCACGCCGCTTGACATCGGCTTGCGGGCGACTTATCAGAGTTTGCTGGAAACTGACGAAAAAACTTAATCATGCCAAACATCTTGAAACAAAAAGCAGATTGGGTGCGGCGCGAGACGTTGCGCATCCACAGCCACGCGCCGGAAACACGCATCGCGTCATCGTTGTCGCCGGTCGAGGTGTTAACGGCGCTGTACTACGGCGGGGTGATGCAGTTCGACGCGAAGAATCCGCAGTGGCCGGGGCGCGATCGGTTCATTGCCAGCAAGGGCCATGGCTGCATTGCGTTGTATCCGATTTTGGCAGACTTGGGATTTATCGCGCCGACAGAACTGGCGACGGTTGGCAAATTTGGGGCGAGGTTGGGCGGGATTCCCGACGCGCAGATTCCCGGTGTCGAAACCACCAACGGTTCGCTCGGACACGGCCTTGGCGTGGCGTGCGGAATCGCATTGGGGTTGAAACGCCGGTCGGTCGACGCGTTTGTGTATGTACTCATCGGTGAC
>JBAXAT010000473.1:0-1732 GCA_037142335.1 Verrucomicrobiota bacterium
GGCTGGTCCGGCCAAGGCCGCGCCGGGCCAACTGCAACGCCTGCCGCATGAATTGCTCGTCCTGTGGGCTGAACTTCATTGGCGCTAGGATACCGGCTTGGGATTTCGTTGCGAGCTTTTTCCTTGAGCCTCCCGCCCGGCAGGTTACTATTGCCAACGACATGAATTCCATCGGCGAAACTTTACGGGAAGCGCGGCACAATAAGAAAGCGTCGCTGGAGGACGTGTCGCGCGCGACCAAAATTAAAATTGAAATACTGGAGAAGCTCGAGGCGGATGACTTTGCCGGGTTGGCCGCGCCGATGTATACGAAGAGCTTTTTAAAGATGTACGCGGATTACCTTGGCGTCGATAGCGCCGGCATGGTGGAAGCGTATCTGAAAAGTCAGGGCGGATTACGACGGCAAGGGTTGCAACTTGAAACGGAAGCCACGTTGCGGTCGCGCCGATCGGCGGAGTTGCAGTTACCGGTCGGCACGGTGATTCGCGTGGTGGCGACCATCAGCGCGCTCGCGGTAATTGGTTTTGCCGGTTACAAATTGTGGACGCACCGGCAGTCGTTGACATTGCCGGCGCATAAACCGGCGGCGTTACCGGTGGCGGACTTTGAAGCGTATTACCAGCCAAAAACCAAGCCGGCGCTGGCAGTTCTCGAAGCGCCAGCGAAGTGAAGTCGCCTGCTCCCATCAAGATCGGCCTCGTTAGCCTCGGATGTGCCAAGAACCTCGTGGATAGTGAAGTCATGCTCGGCACGCTTGCGCGCGCCGGCATGACGTTGACCGAGCGCGCCGAGGAGGCCGATGTCCTGATCGTCAACACCTGCGGGTTCATTAACAAGGCCAAGCAGGAATCGATTGATACCATTCTCAAGCTGAACCAACTTCGCGAAACCGGTAACTGCAAGGCGCTGATCATGGCCGGTTGCCTCACCCAGCGGTACCCGCAGGAGTTGCGCCGCGACTTGCCGGAAGTGGACGCCATCATTGGGCTGAACGAAGTGCCGCGCATCGCCGAGATCGTGCTGGAGATTTTGGAGAAACGTGCGCCGGCAGTCTATTGGTCAGGGCCGGCCAAGTACGTGCCCGATTTCTCTGCGCCCCGGGTGCGCCTCACGCCAAAGCACACCGCTTATGTGAAAATCGCGGAAGGCTGCAATCATCCGTGCGCGTTTTGCAGCATCCCGCGCATCCGCGGCAAGTATCGCAGTCGGCCCGTGGCCGATGTGATTGCCGAAATCCGCGCATTGGTTGCGGATGGTTGCAAGGAAATCAATCTCATCTCGCAAGACACGACATTTTACGGCCGCGACTTGAACGGCGGGCAGGAATTGTTGTGCAAACTACTGCGGCAAGCACAGGCGATCCCGGGCGATTTTTGGATTCGGTTGCTCTACACACATCCGGCGCATTGGACGGATGAACTGATCGCCACGATTGCCGGCTGCGACAAGATTTGCCGGTATGTGGATATGCCGCTCCAACACATCAATGACGCGATGTTGACCGCCATGAAACGCGAGACAAGCGGGAAGTTCATCCGCGATTTAATTGGGCGGATTCGGACCGGGGTGCCCGGTATTGTGTTGCGAACGGCGTTCATCGTCGGTTTCCCCGGCGAGACTGAGGCGCAGTTTGAGGAATTATTGGAGTTCATTGCGGTGACGAAGTTTGAACGGCTCGGCGTCTTTGCTTATTCGCAGGAAGACCACACTGCGGCCGGAAATCTTGCCCAG
>JBAXAT010000474.1:0-1732 GCA_037142335.1 Verrucomicrobiota bacterium
CTTCTCCCGGTAGGCCGGGTTGTTCTCCAGCCGATACGCCGCCGTCAACATCAGCACGTGATTGGGACAACACGCGGCCTTATCCAAAATCCACGCGAACGCCCGACGCAACGGCTCGCGATACATTGCGTGCGTCGTCGCCAGTTCCTGCCGGCGCTTGTCCCAGAAACTGGGGTCAGCCCACTGTGTTGCCGGCGCCTGGCCGGTGATTGCCGGTAACGGTTCGAGCCGGTCTTCGGGATCGTTTTCGAGCGTTGCTGACAACCAACTAATCTTCATCGCCCGGTACGGCTGCAACTCGACCGTGACCTCCCCGGCGTGCGCCACGTGAAACGCCATGCGTCCGCGAAACCGCTTCGCCGCGATGTCTTCCAGCGAGACGCGCTGGAAAAACCAGAGGCCGATCTTGTGGGCGTTAACTGTCACCCAATAACTCGGCACGAGGGGCTTGTTGCCGTTGTTGAGGTCGAAATCCCATGGACCGGTCCGTTCGTCCACGTTGCCGTTTTCGTTCAGGACGATGTAAAGCTCGTCCCAGTTGAACGCGCGCGCATCGGCGATGACGGAGAATTGGTAGAGGCCGGGTTGGCCGGCAAACCGAAAGCGAATCGTGCCGCCGGCATCCGTTTGCAGCAGGAGTGGTTGGGCTTGATCAATGAGGTTAAAGGCGGTTGTCATTGGCTTTAATCGTAACCAGGATATTTGGGTAGCGAGCGGATTATTTCACCACTTGAAAACAAATTCCACCGTGGCAGTGCGCAACGGCGTAACCGCATCATACCGGACGTGGTCGAACGGCTTGAAGCCCGACCCGCTGGCGTAACTCCAGACGCACGGCGTTTCGTGGATGGCAGCTTTTAATTCAAAACCGACCGGCTGCGGCGTCAAGTCGATCGTCGCTTCCTGGCCGAACCGGCAGATGTTCTTCCCCGCCACGAGCGCAATCCCGGTCTCGCGCTTGCCTTGAAATAACCAGGCCAATTGATGCGGCTCGTTCAGTACCACTCGATCCCGGCAGACCAACCGGTCGGGGTGGATGAAGAAGTCGCGGGTATAATATGCCATCTGCAAGTCATCCCGGTAAGCCGGTGCCAGATTCAAGCGCACCCAGCCGGTCTTGGTCGCGGCATCCCACTTGGCGAACTGAATCTCCTCGCCCCGGTCGCGTTTGGATGGAATTGACATCGGATACCCGATGTCGTCGTACTGCCCGCCCCCATCTACAAGCAGACATGACCGAACTGTCGCGCGCATCTTGTAGCCGGCATCGGGCGACGTAAGTAAATAGTCATGCCCGCGGGCGAGCGAGAAATGGCCGGGGCCCGGGGTCACACCCATTCCCATCCGGTCACACGGCCCCTGCGCTTGCCGGTACGTGTGGTAGCCGATCCACGGCCCGCAACGCACGGAAAATGTAATGTCTTTCTTGACGTTGCGATGAAAGGCAACCCCACTATCTTGGAAGAACGCCAACGGCTTGGCCTTCGGCAACTTCTTTACCGGCTTGACACCAGGATCATACGAGAGAAAACCCCAGAGTGCGCCGTTGTAATAGTTTTCTTCCTGCACCGGGTGGTAGAACTTGACCGGCGGCGATTTCACCGCCACTTCTTGCATAAACGCGGCGCGCGCATCCCGGTGTTTTGTAACCATCCGATTCAAGAACGCGTTACCGCCGAGGAACGGAACCGCGCCCAAATCGGTGACCGTTGTGAAATCTTCCGGCCGCAGC
>JBAXAT010000475.1:0-1723 GCA_037142335.1 Verrucomicrobiota bacterium
TGCAACGCCTGTTCGGCTTGCTGGCGGTCATGAATTTCTTTCTCCAACTGCGCCGCTCGCTCCTTGCTTTGCAGGTGCGCGTAGCCCAATTCCGAGACGATGCGCGCGATGTCGCCGAGAAACGCAGTGGCGTCTTTCACATCTTTAACCTTAAAGATCGGGATCTCCTTCAGCGCCGCCAAATACTCCTGCTCATCGATCCCGAACTCCCGGGCTTGCCGCTTGAAGCGTTCAAGGTCGGGTTTCTGCAATAACAGCTACCCCGTCGCCAAGCTGGCAATGTGTTTTCCGTTGACGATGATGGGCGTCGCGCAGTCCACCAACCCATTGGCGCATTCTTCGATGACCGTCTGGCCCGGCTGGTTGAGGTTGTCGAGGAGATGGGCGTTGCTCAGACGGCAATTCTCGGCCGCCACCGGGCAGGCGCGATGATGCTTCGTACAAATATCCCGCCAGCCGGTTGCAATCAGGACATTCTTACCGGGATGATCCAGAAATCCAATAGTGAACCCGGTCGCCTTAGTGAATTTCTCGAACACACTTCGCAGTTGCGCAAGATCAACCAGTTCCCCAATCTCGTACTCGGCCATGCTGGGAGTTTCCGCCTTACCGGCGGCACTGTCAACGCAACAAATCTACTTTGCCGGCAAGAGGGCGGCGCATTGGTGCAGCGTGCGACCATCGGCGTAGGTGGTGGTGCCGAGGACGTACACTTGCCGGCCTGCCGCAAGGAAGGGGTTACCGGTCGCCAGACGTTCGGCCAAATTGTTCTCGTGCTCCAAGGCCGCCGTCCATTGCGGGTCGGTGGCGAGGACGAAGTTACCCCGGCCGGGAATAATAATGATGGAAAATGCGAGCGCGGCGGCGACACGTTCGCCGGGTGCCACGGCGATCGGCGGGACGGGCGCAACAGGGATGGCCTGGGATTGTTTGATCTCCAGTCGAATCATGCGGGCGACGGCTTCGGGGCCGGCATCGCCGGCAACGGAGGCGACCCAGTCAATCAGCAGATTACGAACGGCGTTAAGGTCGGCAGCTTTGGCAATCGGTTCGATGCCGCCGAGTTTCCGCATGGCTTTGACGAGTGTGGAAACTTCCTTAAGGTAAACATTCTTCTGGGCGCCGGGAATATAGTACATCACCACAAGGTGGACGCGAACGCCGTCGGTCGCGCCGTAATCAATCCCAGCCGTGGACCAGCCGATGGCACAGTAGAGTTCGCCGTCTTCGCGTTGGGTGCGGAAATGCGGGACGGCAATGCCCATGCCGATGCCGGTATTGCATTCCTGTTCACGGCGTTTGACTTCTTCGATGGCGTCAGTGCCGACTTGGATGTCGGGATTGGCGTCGAGAATCCGCGCGAGAAATTCCAAAATGCGATCTTTATCGGCGGCTTCGGGTAATTCGAAGAGCCGGCCTTCCTGAAGAGCGGTTAAGATGCTGCGCATGATTAGTCAGTCCCAAACTTTCGGGCAAACCACATTTTGACGCTGTGCGTGAGGAGACTATACGCCAAAAGGTAGCCGGCAATCCACAGAAAATATACAGCCGGTAGCGGCACGAAGCCGAGCCAGTTCGCCAGCGGCGAGAACGGCAACCAGACGCCAATCCCCATGATTAGCAGCGTGCTGCCCAGCATCGCCGCGCTGGGACGGCTTTGGAGGAAGGGAATTCGTTGCGTGCGAATGATGTGAACGATGAGGGTCTGGGTCATCAGAGATTC
>JBAXAT010000476.1:0-1715 GCA_037142335.1 Verrucomicrobiota bacterium
CGCTTGTATCCCTCCTCGACATCTTTCATACCCCAATACTCGACGTACACGTCGTAATCCGGTAGGTAGAAGTCCGGCTTGCAGAGTTCTTCGTTAAAAATCCAGATGCCCACCTCAATTGGGCGCTCGTATTCGTAACGAATACCGTTGCGAGAAAGGAAGTCAGCAATCTTCTGCTCGGCATGACTCTTGACTTGTTCAGCGCGAATCGTCACCGACAGAGTGCCGTATTGCTTCGGCGGCGGGAATATAGTCGTAAGAATATCGTTCAGCAGGCCCATAGCTTAATTACCCATCGAGCGCAACCTCCACGTTCAACTCGTCGCTGATATGGACGGTCTCCACGGTGGCGTGGCTTGTCCGTCGCCCAAAAAACTTATTCCTTTGGTCAGTTCAGGGATATTCAACACCAACAAACCGCGTACGCGGCAATCGGAGCCGTCCGACCATGACAGAATAAAAAATGTGTCACCCTGAGCGCAGTCGAAGGATCTCCCTGGCTAAGCAACATTACTGCGCTGAATTGACATTAGGCGCGCAAACGCCTGAAGTTAGTCATTAAGATTGCCCGATAAGTACGCATCGTAGCTAGCCAGATCAAGCAATCCGTGACCAGATAGATTAAACAAAATCACGCGCTTCTTGCCTTCCTCACGTGCTTGAATCGCCTCATCAATCGCCGCGCGAATGGCATGTGACGACTCTGGTGCCGGGATAATACCTTCGGTCTGGGCGAATTGCATGGCAGCTTCGAAAACCTTGCTTTGCTCGTAAGCAACGGCATCCACCCAACCGAGATTGCAGAGGTGACTAACGGTTGGAGCCAGTCCGTGATAACGCAGACCGCCGGCATGAATTTGCGGTGGAATATAATCATGACCGAGTGTGTACATCCACAATAATGGCGTCATCATTGCAGTGTCTCCGAAATCATAACGAAGCTCACCGCGCGTGATGGAAGGGCAAACCGACGGCTCGACCGCGACAATGCGGATTTTTTTCTTTTCGATGATTTTCTGGCGGACGAATGGAAATGCGATACCGGCAAAATTGCTACCGCCACCGACACAAGCGATAACTACGTCCGGAGCCTCACCGGCTTGTTCCATTTGCTTGATCGATTCCTGACCGATAATCGTTTGGTGCAAACAGACGTGATTGAGCACGCTACCGAGCGCATATTTGGTGTTCGGCGTCTTGACAGCGTCTTCAACCGCTTCGCTAATGGCGATGCCTAAGCTGCCGGGGCAATTTGGATCTTCCCGCTGTAATTTGCGACCGTACTCAGTCTGATCACTAGGGCTAGCAAATACCGACGCCCCCCAAGTCTGCATCTGCAGCTTGCGATATGGTTTTTGGTGAAAACTAACCTTAACCATGTACACACGACATTCTAAATCAAATAACTTACAAGCCATCGATAACGACGCCCCCCATTGTCCGGCACCGGTTTCGGTCGCGAGACGCTTGGTGCCGGCAATTTTATTGTAGTAGGCCTGTGCGACAGCGGTGTTTGGCTTGTGACTGCCGGCAGGACTGTCACCCTCATATTTGTAATAGATATGCGCCGGTGTCTGGAGGGCTTTCTCCAGGCGCACGGCACGCAGCAACGGTGTCGGGCGCCATAAGGCGTAAATCTCCCGTACCGGCGCCGGGATTTCGATCCACCGTTCGGTGCTCATTTCTTGTTGGATAATGTTTTCCGGGAAAATGGC
>JBAXAT010000477.1:0-1710 GCA_037142335.1 Verrucomicrobiota bacterium
GTATGACCGTACGGCCCGGCAAAGGCCTTGAGTAACTTCACGCCACCGAGCACGTCGGCCGGGAAAAGCTTTTGAATTTTACAGCCGAGTTCCAAGCCATGTTCGACATCGCTGGCGGTTGCCACACCCGGTACGAACGGCATACCGGCGTCGAGCGAGGTTTTGACGATGGTTGCATTCAGACCGGGGGCGACACCAAACTTAGCGCCGGCGGCGCGAGCTTGTTTGACTTGGGAAACTTCGAGCAGCGTGCCGGCTCCAACCAACATACCGGGATGCGCTTGCGCGATAGCACGAATTGCATCCGGTGCGGCAGCAGTACGAAAAGTAACTTCGATGACATCTAGCCCGGCCGCAAGCAGGGCATTGGCCAACGGCACAGCATCTTCTAACTTGTCAATGACAGCAACAGGAACAACGCGTTTTTGTAGGATCTGGTTCATAATAATTTTGATGTTTGGTTTTAATCAGCGATGATTTTGCGAACGCCGATACTTAACCGAATCGCCGCCACCCAGTCAATAAATGTAATTCGGGCTTGTCGCCGGCGAAAACGATTCATACCATGCGCGGATATTCATGAAGATTGATTCCAAACTCAAAGTCGCTGACCTATCCCGCAAGCTGGCGCGGTTCTGGGAGCTTTCCGGCCAGAAGATTCACAACATCGAAACCAATTACCCAGCTTCTAAAGGCTCACCGGTCTTTACCGTGAAAGGTCAGTACACGACGCGTGGCTGGACGGAATGGACGCAAGGATTCCAGTACGGTGCCGCGATTTTGCAATTCGACGCAACGGGCGAAACCGACATGCTGGAGATTGGTCGGCGCAACACGGTAACGAAGATGGCACCGCACGTCAGTCATTTTGGCGTGCACGACCACGGGTTCAACAACGTCTCGACCTACGGCAACCTGCTTCGCCTGTTGAACGAAGGACGCTTGCCGGATAATGAGTGGGAGCGAAATTTCTATGAGCTGGCGCTTAAAATTTCCGGTGCCGTGCAGGCGAGACGTTGGACGAAGATTCGCGATGGTGGCTACATTTATTCGTTTAACGGCCCACATTCACTGTTCGTGGACACAATCCGATCATGCCGTGCGCTGGCGGTCAGTCACCGTCTCGGCCACGTCGGCATGGAAGAGAATGACCGGCAAGTTTCGCTGCTCGACCGGGTGAAGCAGCATGGCCTCGCAACGGCGCGGTATTCAGTTTTTTACGGCGAAGGCCGGGATGCCTACGACATGCGCGGGCGCGTGGCACACGAGGCGATCTTCAATATCAACGACGGCAATTACCGGTGCCCGAACTCGCAGCAAGGCTACGCGCCGTTTAGCACGTGGACGCGTGGGCTTGCGTGGGCGATGCTTGGATTTTCGGAGCAGTTGGAGTTTCTCAAAGCGATTGGTGACCGGGAAGTCACGAAAGTCTTCCTGAAAGCCGCGCAAGCGACTTGCGATTTCTACATCGAGCACGCCACAGCCAACGACGGCATTCCGTATTGGGATACCGGCGCACCATTGTTACACAAGCTTGGCGACTGGCAGAAACGACGGTCAGATCCATATAACCAGTATGAGCCGATTGATAGCAGTGCTGCTGCCATCGGTGCGCAGGGGTTATTGCGGCTGGGTCGGTATCTGAAAAATAAACGGTATTGGCAAGCGGGTTTGACCGTGCTCGACACGTTGCTTGACGAGCCGTACCTG
>JBAXAT010000478.1:0-1709 GCA_037142335.1 Verrucomicrobiota bacterium
CTTGAAGCCCGCGAAGGCGAGCTGATTGAGAAGGTCGTATTCGTTAACCGTAGCGCCAAGGTTGTCAAAGGTGGGCGACGATTCCATTTCAGTGCATTGGTTGTCTCTGGTAACCGGCACGGCAAAGTCGGCTGGGGGTTTGGTAAGGCTAACGAAGTAGCGGACGCTATCCGCAAGGGTACCGAACAAGCCAAAAATGCACTAGTCTCAATGAACTTGAATGGAAATACGATTCCGCACGAGATCATTGGTGTGTTTGGCGGTGGGCGCGTATTGCTACGTCCGGCATCACCGGGAACTGGCGTTATTGCCGGTGGCAGTGTCCGTGCTGTACTTGAAGCGGTCGGTGTGCACGATGTGCTTACGAAATCGCTAGGCTCAAGCAATGCCGTTAATGTAGTCAAAGCAACGTTAGATGCGCTTTCGAAGTTACGACCGCGCGATGAAATTTACCGCGTCCGCGGTATTAGCAAGCCGGTGCCGGCAGGAGTGAGTTGATATGACGATGCGTTTGCATAATCTCAAACCGCGCCCCGGCGCCAAACATCGCAAGAAACGTGTTGGTTTTGGTGAGAGTTCTGGTCACGGTAAAACCTCCGGTCGTGGTGGCAAAGGTCAGACTGCGCGCTCTGGTGGTTCAATCCGATTGGGCTTTGAAGGCGGTCAGATGCCATTGTTACGACGGATTCCAAAGCGTGGTTTTAATAACAAAACCTTTGGTACACATCTCTCCGTAATCAATATCGAAGCGCTTAATGCATTCGCTGATGGCGCGATTGTCACGCCAGAAGTGCTTGTGGAGCAGGGGATCCTTAAGAAATTACTTCAGGGCGTCAAGGTTCTCGGCAGTGGAGATCTCACGAAGAAATTAACAGTGAAAGCGCAACAATTTAGCGCATCGGCGCGTGAGAAAATTACAAAAGCCGGTGGCACATGCGAAGATTTACAGTTGCCGGGAATTCGTACTAAGGTCGTTGCTGCGAAGTAAAATGTTTTCCGCGTTCCTCAATAGTTGGAAGATACCGGAACTTCGTCGGCGAATTCTGTTTACTCTTGGAATTATTGCACTGGCACGTGTCGGCGCGAATATTCCGTGTCCCGGTGTTGATCCTTCTGCGCTGAACGCGTACATCGGGCGAATTCAGAGTCAGGTTGGAGGCAGTTTTGTCGGCTTGGCAATGCTAATGACCGGTGGTGGCCTGCAGAATTGCGCAGTTTTTGCGCTTGGCGTGATGCCGTATATCAGCGGTTCGATCATCATGACATTGCTGACGGCGGTTATTCCGTCATTTGAACGGCTCCGTCAAGAAGGTGAGTCGGGTCGCGCTAAGATTATCCAATACGGTCGGTATCTCACTGTGCTAATTTGCATCATCCAAGGATTTTTCCTTGCCAAGGCATTTGAGAATCCCAGTGGACTTTTCCCTGGTTTCAACGGTGTGCTTGTAAAAAATCCCGGTTTAGGATTTGAGCTGTTGACGGTGCTGACAATCACTAGTGGCACGGTATTATTAATGTGGCTCGGCGAGCAAATCACTGAGCGCGGCATTGGCAATGGCGTGTCAATTATCATTACGGTCGGGATTGTCGACCGGCTGCCGCGCGCCATCGCGCAGGCGTGGACGTTATTTTTCGGACCAGAAAGTTCATTCAATGTTTTGCATGCGATCCTGTTGTTGGTAATGGTGCTGGCAGTCGTGGCCGGGATC
>JBAXAT010000479.1:0-1701 GCA_037142335.1 Verrucomicrobiota bacterium
CCCGATGTCCGCGTCCACAAACAAAAGGTGGGTGCAATCGGTTTCCAGAAAACTGGCGGTGAGAATATTCCGGGCGCGTTCCACGGAGGGATCGCAGCAGGGCTGGGCGATTTCGATCCGGACCGGAGGCTTGATGATCAGGCGGAGCAGCGAAGTGACATAGGCGTAATCAAACGCCGTGAAGTGGGCGACCGTGGCTAAGTAAACTTTTCGATCTTTCATGGTGCATTTTCTTTCAATGCATTTTGGGTTGAAAAAGCGGCGCGCGGGAAATGCACATAACCCGCGCGCCGCAGCAGTCCTTGCGGACGGACGCCTTGCGGCGACAGTCGGTTTATTCGTTCAGCCAGTCGGCGGTGATCAGCGCGGCGGTGTTGTCGCCGGCGCCAGCGGGCACGGCCACCAGGAGGCCGAGCGGGCCGCGCAAGCCGGGCGGCAGCGGCACATCCGTGTAACCCGCGGCCGCGCCGTTCGCGGCGACGCCGGGGATGTTCACGGTGATCTGCGGGGCGGTGTTGGCGTAGGTCGCGCCGGCATCGCCGCTGTCCTGCAACGTCACGGTGATGTTGAGGCTGGGGTTGGTGTGGTTCGGCAGGGCCGGCCACGCGATACGCACGCGGCCTTGGCGCCAGTTGTCGGAAAAGCCCGGCTGATCCACGCCCAGGTCCATCGGATTGATGGCGACATTGGCGTTGGCGGCGGGCGCGTAAACTTCGAGATGGAGGGCGGCGTCTTTCATATTTTTTTGATTTTAGTTTTTCGATTGCGGAGATTTTTTATGGCCGTGACGCAGTCGCTTAGCGGCCGATGCTGACCCAGTTGTTTGTCACGCTGCCGGCGCCCGCCTTGAAGACGAAGTTGGTGGTGGTGATCAGAGTCACGACATTGGTGGTGGTGATGATGGTGCCGACTTGCGTCACCTGGATGTTGGGCGGGGCGGTGTAAACGACCGACCCGAACGAGTTGGTCACCGTGCCGTCGGCAGCGGTGACAGATGTGCCCGTGATGATGCCGGCGAGCTTTTGCCGGTTGATGACCGCGCTGGGCACCTGCGACGCGGTGAAGCCGTCATTGTATTGATAGCCGCCGGTGGCCGCCGTGGTGTTGGTGAAATACGGCTGCGCCGAGAGTTTGGGAATGGCGAAGGCCGCGAGCAGCGCCATCAGCACGATTACAATCATGATCTGAACCAGGGTGAAGCCGCCTTTTTTGAGAGAGTTAAATTTCATTTTATTTTTTTGGTTGAATTTAGATTTTGGTGATTTTGGAATTTTATTTGGTTGCCCGCACCGGGGTTACCCGGTGCGGGCGGTGAATCAGATCGCGGCGCTCAGTTGGATGCCGTCCGTGGGATAGATGGTGACACCGTTCACATCCTGCTGCGGGATGGGGGCGACCGTGCCTTGGTTCGGGCGGTCCGTGCCGGTCCCGAACAAGGTGACCGTGCGCTGCTGTTGCAGGCCGGCGATGGCCCGCTTGGTGGCGAAGCAATGCGTCGGGTTGATGCCCTGCGGGAGCAGCGCGTGGAGTTTCGCGGAAAGCGCATCCGTCCAGGGCTTGCTGGCATCAATATTTTTGATGCAGGCCACGCTCCAGGGATTCGCCGCGCTTAGGCCGACAAAGCCGGAGACGTTGCTGACCATCGCGCGGTAGCGGGAATCGCTGCCACCGAGGTATTGCCACACCCACGGATTGACATCC
>JBAXAT010000480.1:0-1696 GCA_037142335.1 Verrucomicrobiota bacterium
TAGAGCCGGTAATCTTTTCAGCCCACACACGCAATTCATACTTATCAGCATGACCGGAGAAGGCGTCAATGGTTTCCACCTCGGCGCGGACGGTGTGCAGTTCGCCGAAGATGTTGACTTTTTTGTCGCCGCTGGCGAGTCGGGCACCGAGGGTGTGTTGGGCACACCAACCGACGATGAGGATTGTGTTGTGTTTGTCCTCGACGGTGTTGTGGATGTGGTGCCGGATGCGGCCGGCTTCGGCCATGCCGGACGCGCTGAGGATAATGCATGGCTTGGTCAGGTCGTTGAGCGCCATGGATTCTTCGACGCTCTGGATGTAGGTGACATTGATGATGCTGAACGGATTTTCACCGGCGCGCATGGCGGCGGCAAATGGGTCGTTGAAGGATTCGAGGTGCCGGCGGAAGATGGTGGTGGCGTTGATAGCCAGCGGGCTGTCCACGTAAATCGGCAAGGCCGGGATGCAGCTGGACTTTTGGAGTTGGTAAAGCGTGTAGAGCAGTTGCTGCGTGCGACCGACGGCAAAGGAGGGGATGATAATTTTTCCGCGGCGCTCGATGGCGCGATTGACGATGCGGCAGATGCGGTCGTTCACATCGCCGAGCGGTTCGTGAACGCGGCTGCCGTAGGTGCTTTCGGTAATTAGGTAATCCACATCGTGCGGCACTTCGGGATCACGAAGAATGTCGTTGTGGCCGCGGCCAAGGTCACCACTAAAAGCTAGCCGGAATTTACGCGAACCTTCTTTGATATCGAGCACGATGATGCTGGAGCCAAGGATATGGCCGGCGTCAATCCACGTTGCGGTCACGCCGTTGATTACCGGCACCGGTTGGTGGTAGGCGACGGGAACAAACTGGTCGAGCGCCGCAGTCGCATCGGTTTGCGTGTACAAGGGCACGACCGGTGGCTGACCTTTCTTGGTCAACTTCTTATTCAGAAACATGGCGTCCTGTTCCTGAATATGCGCGCTGTCCACGAGCATGATTCGGCACAGATCGGTGGTCGCATCGGTGGCGAAGATTTTTCCTTTGAAACCGTCCCGGCATAGCACCGGGATGATGCCGGTATGGTCAATGTGCGCGTGGCTGATTAGCAGCGCGTCCACACTGCCAGGCGTAAAGGCGAGCTTGGTGTTGTAATTGATCGTCTTGTCGCGCCGGCCTTGAAACATGCCGCATTCGAGCAGGAGGCGCTGGCCGTTGACTTCGAGGAGGTGTTTGGAACCGGTCGTGGTGCGGTCGGCTCCGTAGAAAAATAATTTCATTAAGGTGCCGGCAACACGATAACGCGCTTAGCTTGGGATAAAATTGCACCATCGTGGACCACTGCCACGACATAGAATCCAAGGATGGTTTGGTTTTCGACAACGCGCGCGGGTTCGAATTGACCGTTCACATGAATCAATGCGGCGTATTGGAGCGGGTGTTCACTGACCTGCGAGGTGCCGTCGAGGACCGGGCTGTTGACCATGAATGGCTCCGCGTCAATTGATTCAAGATCGAAACGCCGGTAGCTGATGAACGGGTGCGCATACGGTCCTTGGGGGAAATAGCGGAACATATGGTTGCTGACGTTATGAATGTTTTCCATGTCGGTGTAGCCGAGGATGGCAAGCTTGGCGAGGGACTCCGGGTACTCGGCATAGCGGTTGTGGTACCGGTTGATGCCGTCGCGTAGGCGGCGGAGGCGG
>JBAXAT010000481.1:0-1695 GCA_037142335.1 Verrucomicrobiota bacterium
GATGCCCGCTTCAAATACATGGGCGACGTGCATTCCACTGCCGGCGACGAGAATGGCGTGCTCTACGCCGCCTTCATCGAAAGTCTGACAGATATTTTTCGTGGCCAGGTCGAAAAGTGGGATCCCGAGACCGGGCGCCTCAAATTCACGGGATCGAGCGGCGCCACCCTAGGCACCGGCCGCCCCATCATCAACCTGAATCCCAGCAAGTGGATCACCAACGGCGCCGTTTCACTTGTGAATTCGGGACGGATCCGCTTCTCAGCGGAAGCGCCGGTAACTGACGAAGCGGTCGGCCGGTATTTTGCTTTGGATGAGCCAGATGAGTACGTGCCGCCGGCTACCGGCAAAATCCGTCGCTGGTTCCTGATTGACAGCGTGACGCCGAATGCGGATGGGACCAAGGATATTAAAATTATCCGACACTGGTGGGGGGCCAAATCCAACTTGGGCGCACCCAAGCTCTACAAAGCCACAAATTACTCCGCCGGCGAGCAGATCAAGTGGCTCAAGTACGTCATTGCGCCGGGCGCCAACGCGTACGATGTCGCCGAGGGAGTCAACAACCCAAACCGGACCGTGAAACTCGTGCCCACCCCGTTTACGGGAATGGCGGCCGATTTCGCGCACAGCGACCCAATCGAACAGGCCATCGGCCCGGACCCGTTCAAGCCGATCCCGTTCCGGAGCTGGGTCTGGGATTCGGTTCCCGGCCGGTTCGCGGCGCCGATGTTCGACATCGCAAACCACGGGCAGGTCATGCGCGATTACGTCATGCAAATTCGCGGCGGGACCGGCGATCTCACCAAAGATGCGGCGGCGCGCTACGACCGGAACCCGCCTTGGGACCAAGTGTTCGCCTTGGACGGCGCCTGCAACACCGGTATCAAGTTCGGCGGCGATACGGCAAATGCGGCCATCCTCTTTGTCCAGCGGAACAATCGTGTCCAGCCGATCAAGTGGTATTACGGTGTTGGAAAACGCGAAGAGGCCACGCTGACAGTCTCACCCATGACCGGCGATCTGAACTTTACCGGCGGCGCGAGTTTCGACGGTTCGGTCCGGGCGCGCGGGCTTTCCGGCGATGATAAAGCCGCGCGGAACCTGCGCGGGAAACATGTGTCGATCAAAGCCGGCGATACCAGCGTCACAGTCACGTTTGCGACACCCGAGGCGGATGAAGATTATGCTGTGTTCATAGAACAGAACTGGATCAGCAACCGCGCCGTTGTGAAACGGGACGCCAATGGATTCGTGGTTCAGTTTGAGAAGCCGGCACCGGACGAAGCCAAGCTCGACTGGCTGATTGTGCGCTAACTTGCGGTGCCGGTAGTAAGAAGAACAATTCAGTCCAGAGTGGAACAGGCGTCTCGTCTGTCCGTTGTGTGACCGTCTCCGAGCAATGGCAGCAAGCTACCAGCTCTGGTCAAGGTGTAATCCGCCTTGTCTGCGTATTCGCTTCGGCTACTTACGGGTTGGAATAGAGATCCAACCAAAGATATTTCATGTTTCTTGGTTTATCTTCCGTCGTTGCCTACTGAATTATACCAACCAACGCCTCTTTGTGTACGCCAGTCAGGAATATTTAATGCAGTCACTCAGTGAGTTTAGAGTTTATATTTACTACAGGTTGGCCGCGGCCGACCCGCGAAAAAAACATGTAATAAATCCCGTATTCCGGGCATAGTAAAGATG
>JBAXAT010000482.1:0-1683 GCA_037142335.1 Verrucomicrobiota bacterium
ACTGCAATCCGCTGATTGCCAGTGACTGGATGCCGCATTATCGCGTGAGCCATGTAAGCAGTCCCCATGCGGTGTGGAATCCGGAGGAACAACGATTATTTCTCTACTTCCACGGTGAAAATGACACAACCCGGTTTGCGGTCTCCCGCGATGGCGTCCACTTCGAGTACGGCGGCGTGGCCGTCCACACCGGGATGTTCGAGCCGGGTGTGAGTGAAGCTTCCTATGCTCGCGTCTTTCGCCTCAACCGGCCACACCCGAAAGGGTCGTACGTCATGTTGCTCATGGGCAACCATAAAGAGACGCGGAAGGTCTACGTTGCTTGGTCACGAGATGGCCGCCGCTGGGCGGCCGAAAAGCCGGCGCTGATCGTCCCACCTCCGGGAACCAATCAGATGGGGCCGGGCTGGCTTTTCGCATGGGAGAGTCGGTTCTTCATTCTTTGTTATGCCAACCGAGAGGGCTCCTCCGTTCTGGATCCGATTAGTGATCTTTACCTTTATGAAGTCGATCCGGATATTAACCAAGTGACGTACTGCGGGATGTTCATGCATCACGAGGTTGCCGGTATTGGCAATGCGCGCCTCAGTGACCCGTGTCTAATTCAGACTCCGAAGCGTCTTTTTCTTTTTCTCAACGTGGGGCGCCGTTTGCGGCAACGCATCGCCCTTGCCGTGGCGGATATGGACAGCAACAATTCGGTGTAGCCAACTGCTGCTGGCCTTTCTCGTTAGGCTCGATTTCCCATCTGCCGGCAATGCGAAGGCGGGATGCCCGCTTGCAAGGTTTGACTTTCCATGCCAGGTCTGGCCGGATATAGGTGTTCGCATATCAAGACTAAAGAGAGCGGATTGAACATGCCTCCAAACATACTTTTTATCATGAGCGATGATCACGCGGCGCATGCCATCAGTGCCTATGGCAGCCGGATCAACAAGACGCCCCAGATTGACCGCCTCGCACAGGACGGCGTCCGGCTCACGAACTGTCATTGCACCAATGCGCTCTGCACACCGAGTCGCGCCACGATTCTCACCGGGCAGTACGGCCACGTGACCGGCGTGCGCGAGTGGCAGCCACTCGACAATCGCCGCCCCGTTCAACTACAGAAACTCCTCAAGGCAGCGGGTTACACCACCGCCATCTTTGGTAAGTGGCACCTCGGCCACGGCATCACCGACAATGTTGATCAGATCAACAACGGCAGGCCAAATGCCGTGCCGGCGGATCCACAAGGCTTTGATCACTGGTCCATCCTGCCGAGCCATGGGCGCTATCATGACCCTGAGTTGCTCACGCCCACCGGCAGTACAACCGTCAAAGGCTACATCAGCGATATCATCACCGACCAAGCACTGGCTTGGCTTGCCAATCGGCCGGATCAACAGCAACCATTTTTCCTGTGTGTGCACCACAAGGCGCCGCACCGGAACTGGGAACCGGGCGAGCGTTACCGGCATCTCTATGCCGACGAGGAAATTCCCCAACCGGAAACATTCGATGACGACTACGCCGGGCGTCCGGCTGCCGCTGCCGCCAGAATGCGAGTCATGGGCGATCTCAATGCGAGCGATGTCAAAGGCGAACCACCACCCGGTCTCACCGGCGCTGCGCTGAAGAACTGGTACTACCAACGCTACATCAAGGATTACCTGCGGTGCGTGGCGAGCGTGGATGCTTCCG
>JBAXAT010000483.1:0-1683 GCA_037142335.1 Verrucomicrobiota bacterium
ACGCCTGATGGACTCCGCCAGCTCGGCGGTCGACGGCTTTCTTTCCGGCCGCTACGTGGTGCCGCTCTCCCCGGTCCCGGCGCTGGCCGCGGAAGCCGCGCTCGTCTTCACCCTGGAAAAAATCTACAACCGCCGCAAGCAGGGCGTGGATGAAAAAAATCCCTACGGGGAACGCGCCGGGGAAATGCGGAGCCGCCTGAAGCGCATCTCCGACCGGAAGGAAAGCCTCGACGCCAAAGAGCGTCCCGCCTTTTCGCCCGGCGCCCTGACCCAAACCGATTCCGCCATGGGAGGGAGCAGCCTGTGAATATCGCCGATCAAATCAAGCTGATCAGCCAGGCGCTGGCGCCCTGGGCGCAGTCGGAAAAAGGCTCCGTTAAAATCGCCCACGATGTACCGCACCTGTTCAAGCTGCTCGGGGAGAATGCCGGCGTGGTCCGCTCCGCGATATTGTTTGCCGGCGAAAAACCGCGCAACCCGGAATACAGCGATGTCATCGGCCGGGTGGATCGCGAATATTGGATCGCGTTCTCCCGCGGTTACACACTGGAAAGTTACGCGGGCAAATCGTTGGTGGATGGCATCGCCGGCGGCCGCCCGATGTTCGATCTCATTGAAGACGCCCGCACGATTTTGCGCACGGCGACATTGTCCGACACCGATGAATTGCTGCCGTATTACCACGGCACGGAACTGCTCACCTTTGAAGGCGTGACCCTCGATGCCTATCGCATCAAGCTCGTCATCGCCGCCGATGTGGAAGTGGATCAGGAGCAAGCCGAATGAAAACCCTGCTTATATTATTTGCGTCCGTCCTTGCGGCCTCGGCCATCACGGTGACCATTCCGCTGAAAGATTTCCGGGTGCAATCTCCCGCCGCCCGCGATTGCATCATCACCCCGATGACTCTGGCACCCACCAACGGTGTGGTGCCCATTTATGATCCGTGGCCGGCGGCATCCGATGCCGATGGCATCGTGACGCTTGACAGCATGATGCCGGGAACCTACCAGCTTGATGTCCTGGCTCCGCCCCGCAACACCACGGTTTACTTTCTCGTGGATCCCACCAACCAGGTGCAAAACGCCGCGACCAATCTGATCGCGCAGACTAATCATGTTTTCCCCGGCAATGGTTATGCCTGGTCCGCTCAAGCCAGCGATTTGCGGTATGTCCGAACCGGCACCGGCAGTGACTACGTCATCACGAACAACTGGAAAGGTGCGCCGTTGGTGTTTGATGCCAGAAATTGGAGCACCAATGCCTATGGCGGAAAGTTGATAATTTTAGGGGATGGAAGTTCTCGCATACAAGGTCAGGGCGCGTCCGCAATCAATAGCGCATCCACGGCTTTCGGTTATGCAACCGCTTCCGGTTTGGCCTCTACGGCTTTCGGGCTTAACTCTGTTGCGTCAGGGAGGGATTCACTCGCTTTTGCTTACGGCGTGGCATCGGGTGAGGATAGCTTTGCCGGAGTTTACGCAACGGCGTCCGGATACAAGTCAATCGCGTTGGGCCAATATTCGCAGGCTACAAACGACTATTCATTCGTATGGTCGTCGGCTCCAAACTTTATCAACGACAACGGTGATATGGTTGCGGTTGGCGTTGGCTCCGATTCCAACTACACCTTTACCGTCTCGGCTCCAGCGTTCCGTTTCCTGAACGGAACGATTTATGGCG
>JBAXAT010000484.1:0-1675 GCA_037142335.1 Verrucomicrobiota bacterium
GTTGATCAAGGCCGTTTCGCCGTAGGCCTGCGCGGCGTCCATCACGAACCACATGCATTCGATACCGTGACCGGCGTGAATAACTCGTCCGTCAAATGTGTCGGGGTGGCTGCCGTCGAGAGCAACATGTTCGTAGATCAGTTTTGTTTTACGATCCACAAATGTGTCCATCAGCGCATGGAGATTCTCGCGAATGACTTTCTCAACCGGATAATCCGGCAACGCCGCGCCAACCTCCATCGCGAGGTTGACAGTAATCATCGGCAACACCATCGATTTCATCGGACGGGAGCCGGGTATAATTTTATTGTATGGCCCTTTGGGATTGTCCCAGCGCTTGAGGATGCGTTCGAAGGTTTGTGTGGCGAGCTCAGTTGCCCAAGTAGCCTTGGTAGCACTACCGTATTGCGCAAATGCCATCGTCGCGAAGCAGTCAGAGAAAATGTTGTATGGTTGAACCAGCGGCTTACCGGCACGATCAAGAGCAAAATACCAGTCGCCGTTGGCGGCGCGACCATGGTCGACAAGAAACTTCGCGCCGAGCGTTGCCATGTCGAGAAACTCTTGCCGTGGTTCGAGTGCGTTGTAGAACTTCGAGAACATCCAAACTTCCCGGGCTTGCAGCCAGACGAACTTGTCAGTATCGAACACGCTGCCGTCGCGGTTAAGGCAGGTGAAGTAGCCGCCGTGTTCGCGGTCTGGTGAATTTTTCAGCCAGAAAGGAATTACGTCATCGACCAACGCGGACCGGTATTGGTCTCGGAGTTTGATAATTTCAGCTTTATTCATAAATTCTATTAGTGTTTTGGATGCTTTAAATGGGCGTTTCGATAATGCCTTTTGCTTCTTTCCGGCAGCGCGCCAGCATTTGCATGACCGCCAGCGTCTCCGCCGGCTTCACAAACGGATCGCCACCGGTTCGGATTGCTCGCGCTAAATCGGCGTAGACATCCACCGTATATTTGGCGTCAATCTCAATGGACTCGTCGTAAAACTTGGCGCTGTCGCGCGGGTATTGCCGGCCGGGGCTGGCGAGTGCCGAATCTAAAGCAATTGGCGGCAATTCTTCCGGGCGAAAATACCGGAGCTTAAGTGTGTTTTGATCTTTCCAAAGTGCGCCGTGCGTACCAAACACTTCCAACTCGAAATTACTACGCGGCACGCCTTGATTGATTTCGACTTCGCCAAGCACGCCGGCGCGCGTTTGGTACACGAGCTTGACCGCATCCTCGGCATCGCCCAGCGACGCCACCCGGCCCAGTCGGCAAAACATCCGGTCGATGTCCGAACCGGTCAAGTCGAGGAGTTGGTCAATGAAATGCGCGCCGTGATTGTTTAGCATGCCGCCGCCGAATTTTTGGAGCGTCTGCCAGTCGTCACGTCGGCCCCAGCTGAACGCGCCACGTTTGACGTGATAAACCTTGCCAAGCTTGCCAGAGGCGATGACTTGTTTGGTTTGTTGGTGGTACGCCATCAGCCGGTGCGGCTGATAAACAGTCAGGACGCGTTTGGCGCGCTTGGCCGCCTGGGCAATCGCGCGGGCTTCGGCGACGGTAACCGCCATCGGTTTTTCTAGCAAAACGTGTTTACCGGCTTTAAACGCCGCAACCGCCATTGCCCGGTGCAAGTGCGTCGGCGAAGCAATCACGACAGCATCGAGCCCGGCAACGCGGAG
>JBAXAT010000485.1:0-1675 GCA_037142335.1 Verrucomicrobiota bacterium
TACATGCGCAGACCCAATGCTTGTTGCCCAAGGCGTGTTGTGCGATCACAATTCCATTGGCGGTAAGCAGTCGGCGCGGCTCTTGAAAACTTTTGAGCGTATATACAAACGAATCCAATCGAACCGAGGACATCCCGGAAAATAAACAATGGAATCCAACTTGGCAAAGATGATTGTGTCATACTTGCGTCGTGTTTTATTGAAGAACGACCGCGCGGATCTGCATAGGGTTGTTCAGGATATGAGCCAGCACTTCCAAGCGCAGGATACCGGGTCGATTTCTACCGCATCACATATTTGGCACCGCAACGCAACGCTGCCGCCACATCGTTCCAGTTGCCGGCGTCGATAAACAATAAACACTTCATTGGGAGAGGGACGAGCCGGCAGGCAACTTCCTACTGGTGACATTACTTTTCAACAGTTAAGCAAACCGCATGCTGTTGGTCGTCCAGTGGCTTGACACTCAGTTAGTCTTCCGCGGAATGCACCTCGGGGGTGCGGATTTTCCAGTCTGATTCACCGCCTAGGCGTTGGAAGACGAACACGTTCTGTTCGGCGAAGATCAGCTTGTACTTTGGATTGCGATGGAACCGGTCGAAGAATTCCTGCGTGATGATCGGCAGATACTGGCGCTCGTTGGCATCCAGTATCACGTACTCGAATTGTGCGGCGTAGGCGGGATGACCTTCCACACCATTCAGATTCCAATAACGTTCACGGCGGCCGGTGCGGCTGCAGATGCGCGCCGGCGTGATAACCGATTTTTCCGGCGGCACGATGGCCAATGCCCGTAACAGCGTTTCGTGGTATGGCAACTTGTGGTATTCGCGTGGCGAAAACCACAAGAACCAATGCGCGACCGACAGTGCCACTAAAACACCGGCCATCACCAACTCGGGATTCCCACCGTACCGGAGCCGCAATCGCTGGCCCAATCTCTTCACCGTGTAAATTGTGCCGACGAACAGAAAGCAGCCCGTGATCACGTTGTAATGCCACGGGATGACTTTCATCGCTGAGTTGTCGGAAATGGTGTTGATCGCTAGATCCGGCAATGCCATCAGGCTGGTTGCGCTAAAAAATGGCAGCACCCATGCCATCGGTTGCAGCAGCAGTAGGACGTACTGCACGTTCTCCGCGCTCAGCAAATGGTGGATCACAAGGCTGGGCTGGGTGAGCGCGTTGCCCGCGATGGCACCGGGCGTGTCGCCCAAGTACGTGAACATTCGCATCACATGCCACGGGTGCCCGTGCCGAAAATGGGGCATGACAACAAACATTGCAAACCAGAAATAGATCGCCCCACCGACCAAGGGCGCGACTACCCATTTCCAGCGGCGTCGCAGAATCAAACCATAGACGCCAAACATAACAATGGCCAATGGCACATTTTCCCGGCCCAGACACGCAATCCCGGCCGTCACCAGGAACCAGCCAAACCGCTCCCGCTGGAAGAACCAAAAGGCAAACAACAACCAGACCGCCAGCAGCGATGGTTCCTCCACTTGGTTGACGTGTTGCGAGATGATGGGCGGCAACAGCAGAAACGCGGCGGCCAGCAGCAAGGCGGTGCGATGTTCCTTCAAGACGTCGCGCGCAATCAAGTAAATCGGAATCGCAGTCACGCACAAAAACAGTGATTGCATGAACAACAACGTCGGCACGCCCGGTA
>JBAXAT010000486.1:0-1674 GCA_037142335.1 Verrucomicrobiota bacterium
GCTTGGATAGTGTAATCCACCTTTTCTGCTGCCGGTAATGCTGTGAGAATAATTTGTCCATTGATCTCACCCAGTGCAGCTAAAGCCTGATCGTTGGCATTTGTGGCGGCGACGAGTTCTTGCAACAGCGAGCGGGCTTCCAGTGGTTTGCCGGCGTCTTTTAACTTCAAGGCCTCTGGTAATCGGTCATCCACTGGCGGCGCAGGCGGCGGCACTGGAGCCACAGCCACCGGCGGAGCGACAGATGCGGCCGGTGCCGGCAGTGGCACAGGCGCACGATTGCAGGCGCTCAGCGAAATCGCCGCGATGGTTAAGAAAAATCGAACTTTCATGATTGTAGGTCGCGAACTACCAGACCCATTGAAGGGTACCGGCGCGTCACATCCTTTTCAAGACATTTGAGGATTACGCGCTCAAGGCCCGGCAGAATGTCGGGGGTGTGAGTGCGGGGCGGTTTTAAATATTTATCAAATTCGGCATATTTCTGAATTACTTCCGCCAGTGTGTTGCCGGTAATTGGTTTTTTACCGGTCAGCATTTCGTAGGCGGTCAAACCGAAGGCAAAAATATCGGCGCGCTCATCAACTGGCTGACGGAGGATTTGTTCAGGAGCAAGGTAGACTGGCGTGCCAGCAAGCTTTGCCGCCTTTTTGGGTCGAGCTGGCCGTAAAATCGCTAGGTCAAAATCAATAATCTTCGGTTCATAACTCTTGGTGGTAAGGACATTTTCCGGTTTGAAATCCAAATGAATGAAACCGCGTTCGTGAATATAAGCCAAACCGGCTGCCATACCGGTCAGGAGTTTGAGCCGGTTCGTGCGCAACTGCGGGTCGGCACGAATGATGCATTCCTTAAGATTCGGACCATCAATATACTCAAGCACGCTGTACCGCAGGCCACGGAACTTTCCATCCGCAAAAACCCGCTCAACATTGGGGTGGTCGAGTTGCCGGTTAACAGCACACCCCCAACGGAAACGCCGCCGTGCCTTCCACCGAAAGCGCAACTCCGGCAACAGCACCCGCAACACAACCCGGCGGTTGTTGCTGTCAGTGCTGAGGTAAACATCGGACATGCCGCCATGATTCAGGCGTTCGATTACGGAGTAATTGGCAAAAGTAGTTCCGACCATTGACGGTGACGGTAATGGAGCAGTGTTGCTTTTGCAACGCCGAATGCTCGACAGACTTGACTTCTAACACTGGCAATAGAATATTAGTTCCACAGTGAACGGAGGAATCAAATTCGCGGTTTTAGTCTGCATTTTATTTTATGCAGGCATGCGGTGCGCGGTGCGTTGGGTCTGGTACCGGAAGGACCACGCTCGCCCTGGATACTTTCGTCACATGACGATCATTAGCACGGTCGATTGGTTTTCGTGGTTGTTTCTTTGCGCCGCGTTTTTCATGATGATTAGCACCGGCCGTTGGATTTACACGCTGCTGATAATTGGCGCGTTAATTGGTTTAGATTTTTTTCTGAATTGGCTGTTTTTTACACTAGAAGCCCGGCGCATCTGTGCGCATACGCCGGGCTGGACTATGCACGACGCAAAGCACCGGTTGCGCCAGCGCGTCGAGCGTGAAAATTTAGGCTGATTTCTTCAGGTACTTGCCGATTAGCAATTGCAGCTTCTTCCGTTAAACCAATACTTGCTATCTGTGGTGAGGAATA
>JBAXAT010000487.1:0-1667 GCA_037142335.1 Verrucomicrobiota bacterium
AAATGGCCCATTCTTGACGATCTGTTCGTAAATTTCGACAGCCTTGTCGAGGCCGTTGAAAACACGCAGTCGCCAGATTTTATGTTTCTCACCGTTAAGAAATCGGTTCGCGAGGTCAAACTGCGCTTGCATGGCAGTGTCAAAGTGGGGGCTATTCGGGTGTTTCTCGATCAGGTTCTGATATTCCTTGAACGCCTTGTAGAGGAAGTTAAGTTGTGCGAAGGATTGTGCTAAACCGAGTCGCGCCTCTTGGCATGAAAAGGAAGTTGGCCAACGAATAATCACGCGCCGGTATGCAGTCGCGGCCGCGTCGTATTTTTTCTGTGCCTGAAAGGTTCTGGCAATTTCAAGCTGGTCTTTGGGGTTGTTGGCGATGGCCATTCCTTCGCGTTCCCAACTCCAACCTTCACCTTTGCGCCAGACCAGTGCGGCTGGGCAGACCTGCGGTAGGGCGAGCCAAAACATTCCAATTGCGCTCAGCAAGAATACCAGCCTCATAGTGGGTTTTATCAAGATATGGATAAACTACTAAAATGTACCGGCATGGTCAAGGCTGGCAATATTTAAGCTGCGTGCGCGACATTGTGATCGCTGTCGTCGAGGATCATTAATGCGCGGGCGTCGTTGTTGGTTTTGAAAACTGCGTAAAACCGATCCGCACCGGCTGAGGACGCATACGAGTAGAGAATGTTCACACCGGCAAGGCCAAGCCGGGAGCCGATAGCCGCTGCGCCACCGACGTGATCCGTTGCACCAACAAAGACTACTGAATTTACCTGGCAATTGTAACCAGTCGCTGTTAGCGCTTCCTGCGCGTGCCCCGGGTTATTAGTAATCAACAACACGACCGCTTCTTGCCGGTCGCAGTAGGCACAGTAGGCAATGACATTGATGGAATGCTGGGCGAGGAGTGCCAAAACCCGCCCCAAATCGCCAGGTTCATTGCCAAATCGCACAGCTAATTCAACTTCGCGACAGACTTTCGCCATCTCGCACCTCTTACAAAAGGAAACATAGTCCTCAATACCGTCAATGCAAGAAATGTTTTTGGACCAATTCTATCTTAAGCTTCAAAGGGCGCGCAGGTGCAGATAAGATTTCGGTCGCCGTAAACGTTGTCAACGCGACCGACCGCCGGCCAGAATTTATGAGCGCGTGTCCATGCCGTTGGAAACGCCGCTTGTTCACGCGAATAGGGGCGGTCCCACTTGTCGCCGGCAACGATGCTCGCCGTGTGTGGCGCGTGCTTGAGTGGATTGCTTTGCCGGTCCAGTTGACCAGTAGCAACGGCTTTAATCTCGGCATGAATCGCAATCATTGCGTCGCAAAACCGGTCCAGCTCCGCCTTCGATTCGCTTTCCGTCGGCTCGACCATCAACGTACCGGCCACCGGCCACGACATCGTCGGCGCGTGAAAGCCGTAATCCATCAGCCGTTTTGCCACGTCTTCAACTTCAATACCGGTGGGCGTCTTAAACTGTCGAAAATCTAAAATGCACTCGTGTGCGACCAGTCCACCCGGCCCGGTATACAGCGTCGGAAAATAACCGGCCAAACGCCGCGCTACATAATTTGCGTTAAGGATGGCGACTTTGGTCGCGTCAGCTAATCCCGTTGCGCCCAACATCCGGATGTACATCCATGCAATCACCAAGATACTCGCGCTG
>JBAXAT010000488.1:0-1661 GCA_037142335.1 Verrucomicrobiota bacterium
TGGCCCGGGATCGAAGCCGGCAATTTTAATATCCTGCTCAATCTTAGCGACGCCGCAGAAGGCCGGACTTCCGGCAGCGCCTACGTCGCCATCAATAGCGCCGTCTGCGCGGTGGCCGGCGTGTTGAGCGGATTGTTTGGCGGCGCAGTGGCGCAAATGCTCAGCGATTGGCACACCACTTTTTTTGGATACGCACTGACTTATCACAGCGTGCTATTCATCATCTCGGCGGTGTTACGACTGGCAGCGTTGGGCTGGTTGATTGGATTTGAAGATCAGCGGGCAGCCACCCCACGCACTGCGCTCCGCTATCTCGGCACAAATCTTTACTCCAACCTACAACAAGCCGTTTTCATTCCCGGCCGCCTTCTCCAACAACTCAGCCGCTGGACATATCACTCAACCCGTCGCCGGTAATCGCCTATCAAGGCGCATTGACTCACCTACCAAGCTCAGGGTATAGCCTATTCGAACAATGTCGCCACAATCACATTGCCGGTGCTGGGTGGAGGTCGACCTCGACGCGTTGCGCACAAACGTCGCCGTCATCTTCCGACGCATCGGGCGCGCCAAGCTAATGGCTGTTGTAAAAGCCGACGCCTACGGCCACGGCCTTACCCCAGTCGCACGCACGCTCCGACACTGTGGCGTGGACGCGTTTGCCGTCGCCAACCTTACCGAAGCTGTCGCACTCCGACAAGCCGTAGGTCCAGACCCGGTAATTCTTCAATTCGGCGCGGCATTCCAGTTTGAAATTGACGCCCTGCTAGCCCACAACATCACGCCCACAATTTCCTCGCTCGCCGAAGCGAAGCTGTTTGAGCAGTCGGCATCCCGTCGGGTGAACGCGCACGTTGAAATTGATACCGGCATGGGACGTTGCGGCTTTTGGCATACGGAAGCCGTCACCGCGCTCCAGCAACTTGCCGCGTTACCGCATCTGCAAATTACCGGCGTGTACACGCATTTCCCCTCCGCCGACGAAAATCTAACCGAAACGCGCCGGCAACTTGCGGACTTCCTAGCCGTGGCGCGCGACTATCCAAACCTGCACGCGGCCAACAGCGCCGCGCTACTGAACTTACCGGAAGCAACACTCGATATGGTGCGACCCGGCTTAGCGCTTTACGGCATAGCATCAGGCGTCGCAGATTTTTCGCCAGTACTCTCGTTCAAGGCGCGCATCGCCCACGTTAAAACCGTCGCCGCCGGCCGGACAATCAGCTATGGCCAAACATTTGTCGCGCCGGCTACGATGCGCATCGCAACAGTCGCTGCCGGTTACGCTGATGGCTTCAGCCGGCAGCTGTCGAACAAAGCTGAAGTGTTGGTTGCTGGAAATCGATGCCGAGTCATCGGACGTGTAACGATGGATCAAATCGTCGTTGACGTGACCAGAGTGCAAAGTGTCACTTGCGGCGATGAAGTCGTATTTATCGGTCAGCAAGGCACAGCAGTCATCACGGCTGATGAAGTCGCCGGTTGGGCCGATACAATCGCGTGGGAAGTGCTATGCGGGATCAACCAGTCAGCACGTGTGCCGCGCCTTTACCGGGGAACTGAACCGTCATGACCACAGCCGAAGCGAACACTCCAAAATACTGCTGTATTTTTACGCGCTCAACATCCTCATGCTGCACGACATGAAACAATTCACCAAA
>JBAXAT010000489.1:0-1660 GCA_037142335.1 Verrucomicrobiota bacterium
GGCAGCACCGTTACGCTTACAGGAGCGGGAACTGTCGTGCTGGCTGCCAATCAGCTTGGAAATTACAACTATAGCGCCGCCCCAGAGGTAACAACCAGCTTCACTATGGCGGTTGCATCGCAAACGATCTCTCCATTTAGAACGATCCCAGCAAAGACCTTTGGAAGTTCGCCATTCACGGTAGCACCGCCTGCGGCGAGTTCTGGGTTGCCGGTGGTGTTGAGCGTGAAGAGCGGGCCGGCGACGATTAGTGGCCGCACCGTTACGCTTACAGGAACTGGAACTGTAGTGCTAGCTGCCAATCAGCTTGGTAATTCCAACTGCACCGCCGCTCCAGAGGTAACAACCAGCTTCACTGTGGGGGTTATGATTAGCGTTGCAATAACCGGCAACAACACCACAGGCAATGGTTCTTTGGCGGCTCCTTTCGCCACCATTCAAAAAGCCGTGGACACAGCCTCCAACGGCGACGTAGTCATTGTGTCTTCCGGGACTTATTCTGGAACAGGAAACTGGGATATTAATCTGCGAGGGAAAACTATAATCGTCAAATCATCGGCCGGGCCAAGCCAGACCATTTTGGACCTTGGTAGAAACAAGGGGTTTTCGGCTACGTCCACTGAAACAAATTCAACAGAGATTCAAGGGTTCACGATAATTAACGGCTATGTCACGAGCGATCAAGATTGGGTAGGGACTGGAATTATAGATATTACAGGAAATGCCGGCCTTACAATCGAAGACTGCATTTTCCATGACAATGAGGAGGCTGTCACATATCTTACAACAAACGCACAAATTATTGCAAAGTTTGGAAATGGCGCAGGAAAAGTAACCGTCCGCAATTGCCTGTTTTACAACAACAAAATGTATGGTGGAGAGTGGATGGGTTGGTCTTTTTCCAGGATTATTAGTCTCGAATGCGAAGCCGAGGTTGATGGATGCACTATTGCTAACAATCAATTGACAGTAGATAGTAATGCTGGCGGGCATCCGATAATGTTGGGATACAGCGGAGTGGCGGCTTCAATTCGAAACACCATCGTCTGGGGCAACACGGCCGCGACCAACGGGATGGGAATCGAGGCTATAAGTGTGAGTTATTGTATCTTTGATACAATCGCCGATTCCGCGGACGGTAGCCATACTGCTTTCCAAGGTATTCCAAATATTAATCCGCTTTTTGTTAGTCCTTCAACCGGCAATTTTGGTATTGCGACGGGGTCTCCCGCCATCAATGCCGGGGATCCTGGATCGTCGTTAGACCCAGACGGTTCTCGCGCAGATATCGGATTCAACTTGGCCAAGGCAATAACCACTCCCACGCCAACGCCGACCTACACGGTGACGCCGAGCGCCGGAGCCAATGGCGGGATCAGCCCGAACACGCAGCAGACGGTGGCCAGCGGCAGCAGCGCGGTTTTCACGGCAACGCCGACGAGCGGGTTCGTGGTGGATCAATGGCTGGTCAATGGCGGGGTGGTTCAGGCGGGCAGCGCCAGCTACACACTGGCCAATGTGACTGCAAATCAGGCGGTGCAAGTGACTTTCAAGCCCGCCCCGGTTCCGACCTACACGGTGACCCCGAGCGCCGGAGCCAATGGGGGCATCAGCCCGAACACGCCTCAGACGGTGGTCAGCGGCAGCAGCGCCGGGTTCA
>JBAXAT010000490.1:0-1653 GCA_037142335.1 Verrucomicrobiota bacterium
TCAATTCGCCAGTGTGACCGGCGTCTACGGCGTCTCCGCGCTGGTCTTCATTCTGAACTACGCCTTTTTCTGCACAATCCGCCGGTATCTTCGCAACATTGGCAATGCCACGCCAGCGCGCCGGTTAAGTTGGGAGTTTTATCTGGCGATGCTGCTGGTTGGCGGCGCGTTTGTATCTGGCTTGCGTGTAATTGAATCCGCACCGGTCGGTGGGTCCCAGCGCGCGTTACGCCTCGCGCTCGTGCAGGGTAACATTCCGCAATCGCTGAAATTCGAAGAACGCGAAAAACCGATGATTCTAGACCGGTACCGGTCGCTTACCACAACGGCTACATTGGAGCAAGTCCACCTCATCAACTGGCCCGGAACCGCGACACCCGCCGCGCTCCGGTATGATCCGGAAACCTTCGCCGTTACCACGAACATCACCGCAAATACGCAGGCATATCTGCTAACTGGCACGATTGACTTCACCACGCGCGCTGAGACGGTGGAGGCGTTCAACGCCGCCGTGCTGGTTCGGCCCGACGGTTTAGTCGCTGGTGTTTACCGGAAGATTCACCTCGTTCCGTTCGGTGAATACGTCCCACTGCGTAAAATCGCGCCGATCTTAAAATGGTTCACGCCGATTACCGATAGTTTTGAACGCGGCCGGGACGCCACGCTGTTCAATGTCCACGGTCTCAAGTTTGGGGCGGTGATTTGTTTTGAAGACACGCTGCCAGATCTTTACCGGCGTTTTGTAAAACGTGGTGCGGATTTTATGGTCAACCTGACCAACGACGCTTGGTTCCAAAATTCACCCGCAGCTGAGATGCACCTCGCCAATGCAATTTTCCGCGCCGTCGAAAACCGACGCAGCCTTGTGCGGTGCACCAACAACGGGGTCTCCTGTTTGGTTGACCGGTCTGGGATTGTCCGCCACCGGATCGAACCGTTTACGCCGGCAACGCTGGCATTCGTGCTACTGGTTCCGTCGGAATTGCCAGTGACATTCTACACACAATATGGTGACGTGTTTGCCGGTGGCTGTGCGTTGTTGACCGGGTTGACGTTGGTTAGTTTATTTTTTCGGCGCCGGCCAGTTTCTGTATGAGGCGGTCTGAACGGTGCTGATCACCAGCTAGTTCAATCGCGCGCCGGTAAGCGGCGGCACGTTGGTTTGTCGGCAATAAATCGCCGAGTTTTTCGTAGAGCGGCGCGCTTTGCAATGCGGTGGCTTGTGTGCGGCAGAGTTTTTCCGCCGGACCGGCATCACCATTTGCAAGGAGCTGATTAACTTTGCGGATGTATGCCCATTCTAAGTCAGGATGATGGTCTTGGGTGAGACGTTCAATCTGTTCGTTCACCGGCACGGCAAATGGCCGGTACAACGGGTCACCGACAAATGTCGTTTGCCAACTCAATCCCCGTTGACTAGCCCAACCGGCTTCGGCAAATGTTGCGCCGGCTAGCAGCCGTTGAAAAAAAATATCGAGGTGCGGCGTCAGGTCGAGATATGGTTCGCGGACATTGCCGAACGCTGCCGCAGCACCTTTGGTCAGCAACGGGCTGACCCAAAACGCGGTGCGCGTGCGCACCGACGTGGCGCTGGCGGAGTGGAGGTGGTAAGCCACCGCGCCACGGCGAAACTGGAAATCGGCGCGTTGGAAC
>JBAXAT010000491.1:0-1652 GCA_037142335.1 Verrucomicrobiota bacterium
TTGCGAGCCATGGCTTTCCAGCCGACTTGCCGGGCCGGTGTGGCCGGTAAGAAATGAACGCCTTCGACGACCGGGTCGCAGGTGTAAAGCAGCCGATACCCCGGAGTAGTGCCCGGCAAGACCGCGCAGTCATCACCGATGTGGCGGCTGCGGAGTTGCCGGCGGATTTGGGTGATTAGGCCAAATTCACCAATGTCGCGGATGGCGGTCATGGGTGGCTGCGTTGGTAAAAAAGTTGGACGATCATGGTCGCGTTGAATAGCGCATGCATCGTGATTGGCGCGACGAGCGAACCAGTCAGTTCATAAGCGAGGCCAAGGCCGATGGCGAAGATGAACAACGGCAGGAATGCCGGTGCGTGCAGGTGGCTGAGGGCGAAGACACCGGAAACCATCAGTAGCGCCGGCCAGAATCCGTAACGTTGTTTGAGAGCCGGATAGGCGAAGCCTCGGAAAAGGAATTCTTCAAACACCGGCGCGACGGAGAGCGCGAACAAAAGCAGAATTATTAGCAATGATGGCGAGTTGGTTTTGAGGAACAGGTCAATAATTGGTTGGTCGCCGGCGTTAATGTGAAAGAGCCGGCAAAAAGCGTCAGTGGCGAAGATAATAACACCGACTGGCGGCAGGCTGGCCAAACAAAACATTACCCCCCACCCCGCCGCTGCTCCGATGCTGATGGTGTCAAGGCCGAGGGCTTGCCGGAAATCGAATCGTTGCCGGCGAAAATACACCGCGAAGCCAGCCAGCGCGGCGATACGCAGCATCAATTCCACCGGCAAGATGATGCCGGTGAGTTGGACAATATGTTTGTGGTGCAGGAGCGCTCCAATAAGCGCGTAACAAATATTAGATAGCACAAAGAGGACAGTTAGCAGCAAAACTCCAACAGCTAGAGCGCGCAGTCCCCATGGCTTTGGACCAACACGGAATTGCGTGTTCGGCACGAATCGCGCGATGATAATCCCATCGCAAATCAAGCCAAGCAGAACCATGATTGTGCCGGTAATGATCAGCGGAGTGATTTTGAAGGCAATATGCATGCTCGCTATCAAAGATAGCCGAAATTTTCGACTATCCGCCGGCTAAAAGCAACCAAATGGCAATCACTTACTTTTCTTCACCATCGCTTGGAAGGCGATGTGTTGCATGTAATGATCGAGCAAGATGATCGCCATGAACGCCTCGGCGACGGGCCAGACGCGTGGCACAATTGTCGGATCGCGACGGGTGACGGCGGCGAGGTCCTTGCTCTCCAGCGAGACTTTGTCGATCGTGTGCTGCGGCTTGGCGATGGTCGGCGTCGGCTTGACGGCAAGGCGGACGACGAGGTTCTGGCCCGTAGCCAATCCGCCGGTGATGCCGCCGGCGTTGTTGGTGTCGAACACGACTTTGCCGTTCTTCACCGAGATCTGGTCGTTGCACTGCGAACCGGTCATGTCTTTGACGGCCATACCGGCGCCGATCTCGACAGCCTTGATTGTGCCGATGCTCATCATCCGGCCGAGTTCACCATCGAGTTTATTGAAGACCGGTTCACCCATGCCGGCGGGAATGCCGGTCGCAACAATTTCCACGAGGCCTCCGCTGGAATCGCCGCTGCGGGTGATTTCCATGATGCGCTCGTACATCGCGTCGGCAGTGGCGAGGTCG
>JBAXAT010000492.1:0-1651 GCA_037142335.1 Verrucomicrobiota bacterium
CAACGTAATCCCCAACGTGGCGCCAATATCAGTATTGACCACATGACCATACGCGAGTGCGATTGGATTGAACACCCACAGGGCCAGCGCTAGGACCGCCGCGTTTTCCTGGACGGCTACCCTGCGCGCCCAAAAAAAGATCACCACTCCGGTCAATGCGGACAGAAGAATCTGGGCCAACCGGCCAAGCAACAGCATGGCATCCCCGTTGTTGGCCCCGCCGTACACAACCACTTTACCGAACATCTGCCCCTCTGGCATGGCACGGTAGTACCAATTGTCAACCGGATACGTGGTCGGACTCTGCCACTGGATCAAGGTATCTCCCAGTGGCGGGATCCGGACATACTGGCCACGACACCCTGGTACCAGCAGACCTTGAATGGGTCGCAGGGTACCCTGCCACGACGGGGTCCATGGATATCCGAGTTCGCCCTGCACCATCGCTTGGGCCGTGTCCGAGAGCTTCACGTTCATAAACAACAACGGGAATGATACCACCAAGGAAGCTAGCGGTGGGTGCATCTCGGCGCCAAGCCGCGTGCGGGCGCCGTTCCAATTGATGTAGCCCAACGCCAAGTGGCCGGTTTCGTCCACTGTGGCGCTGTCCTGAAGCGAAGCCCCAACCATCAACCCAATCATGATGGCAAGGAGACCGACCGCCAGCCATTTCGCGGGAATCATTCGCATTAGTTAATTTCTTGTAAAAACCAAGTTAAGTTTTACCGGTCAATGTTTGTGTAGCTGATGCTGTCGGGCGAATCGCTACATTGTGCAACAATCAGGTGGTGTAGAGCCGGGACCGTGGCCCGGTGGTCGCCACAGAAATAGAAACCCTCGCCGCCATCGGCGGCAGTCCGCACCAGAATCGTCTTCCATGGGCGATAATAATATTGCGGATTCGACTTCTCGGCTTCCTTGTGCCAGTCGCCATCGATCTTGATAAGGTCAAAAACCGCTGTCGTGAATTTGCAGATGGTCTTGCCCTGCTGATGCGACACATTGCGGGCCATCGCCAGCGCTTTCAGGTAAATTTCCGGGGCCATCACTGCCGAGCCGAGCACCAGCAGGACTCCACCGTCAAGGTTCTCCACCGCCTTGGTAAAAATGAGAAAATCCCGGTAGCTCGCCGTGCCAGTTGCCGCCGCATCGAAGTTCGGATGTTCGTGGATGATGTCGTATCCGATACCGACATGTACAGTCACCGGAATGCCTTTACGATATGCGCCAGCCAGTACACTCAGGTTCTGATGAGGAAAGCTACTACCAGATAAATATTTGCCGACACTTTCACCAAAACCCAGCCCGGCTTGTGCCCCGGCATTCACTATGTCATTGAGTTCCCCTGTTTCGCGCCAAAGGCCGAACTCGCCGGTCCGGATGTACCGGGCCACGCTTTCCGTCGTCGCGCCAATTCGGGCCAATTCAAAATCATGAATTGGTCCAGCCCCATTCATTGCGATGTGCGTGAGGAACCCGCGGTCGATAAGATCAATGATGTGTGCATTGACGCCGGCACGCAGGACATGGGCTCCCATCATTAAAATGACTGCTGCGCCACGTTGTCGGGCGGCGCAGATCCGGTTAGCCAACTCCGACAAGTTAGGGTGGGTAAATGGTAACGGGGATTCCTCCACTGCTAACCAATGGC
>JBAXAT010000493.1:0-1638 GCA_037142335.1 Verrucomicrobiota bacterium
CGGTCTTATCACTACTCCCAGACAGTGCGTATCGGTTGTTACCACTTAGCCAAACAGACCTAACGCCTCCAGTATGCCCCTTAAAGGTTCTAAGGCAACGACCGGTTGCAAGTTCCCATAGTCGAACAGTTTTATCCCCGCCTCCAGATAGGGCATAACGATTTCCTTCACTCAAGCGGACTGACTTAACCCATCCGGTGTGCCCCTTGAATATACGAAGGCAACTTCCGGATGACACATCCCACAACCGAACGGTATTATCGCCGCTTCCTGATAGAGCATAGCGATTGTCCTCACTCAGGCAAACTGAATCAACCGACCCAGTGTGGCCCTCAAAGGTTGACAGACTTCTACCAGTATCCATATCCCATGAACGCAGCGTGCGATCCCGACTGCCAGATAGTGCAAAACGGCCATCCTTACTTAAGTAAACTGACTCAACACTGCCTGTATGTCCTTCGAGGGTCTGCAAACATTCTCCCGACGTTACATCCCACACTCGAAGCGTGTTGTCTTGGCCCCCTGACATGGCATACCGATTGTCCTCACTCAAGCAAACTGACATAACGGAGCTGTAGAAACCGTCCCAGTCCATCGAATCTTCCTGATTTGCCGTGTCCTGGTCTTGTTGACGGTGGACTCTTGCACGTTCGCCAAATACCCGCAGGCACTGACCGCTAGCGGAATCCCACAATCGCACTGTGTGGTAAGCCCCCCCTGTCAGGGCATAGCGGCCATCCCGGCTTAAGCAAGACGAACTGCCTTCACATGCGGACAACTCGACTGTCCGTATGCAGCGCATCGAATCTTGAATCCGCTTTTGCGCCAAACCACTCAAAGCTCTGATTTCTGAATCAGCGCTCTTATCGGTCGCCACTGGTTTCAAGAGTTCAATTGCTGATTCCACATCGTCACTTTCGAGTTCTACCTGTGCCGCCAAAAGAGCGTGGCGTGGTGTAATTGCTTTCGCGCCGGACATGCGCAGCCTCATTGCGAGCACCTGGTCGTCAATCTGTCCGGCACGCCAGTGGTGTAGCCCAGAATTATAAACCGACTCCAGATGTTCCGGATCAACGCGTAACGCCTCCTGCCATAGTTGCTCAGCTCGCTCCGTCTGCCCCAAGTCCAAAAGTGAAAGCGCACGGTTGTTCAATCCAGCCGCCGCATGATCAACCGCCTTAAAATCTTTTCGGTTGTATGGTCGGTTGAATTCCGCTTGATAAATCTCCATCAAGCAGGAGGCAACTTCCTGCATATCCTTGGGACGTTCATCAACCCGTCCACTGAGACAAGACTCGAGCAATTTCGCTAACTGCTTTGGCATCCGCACGAGAAACTTCGGCCCAAAGAATCCCCGGTAGGTCTGTAGCACCTGTGGTGCTTGCAGGCCGCTTCGCCAGACAACATCCCCGATAAACATATGGAGTACGGTCACCGCCCAACTCCAAATGTCAGTCTTGCGGGATAACTTCTTTCCGCGCGCCTGTTCGGGCGAGCAGTAGGCTGCTGTGCCACCGGCAAAACTGACCAGCGCGCTTTGATCTGCCGGGATAATGTCAGTGCTCACCGGTCGCGACCGAGCAAGACCAAAATCGGTGACCTTGGGACAACCATCAATAGTCATTAGGACATTTGCGG
>JBAXAT010000494.1:0-1635 GCA_037142335.1 Verrucomicrobiota bacterium
TAACTGGTCGGCTGGACATTGGAAATAAAAAGGAAAGACCAATATCGCCTTGCCACCGGTCGCGGCGAGACGCTGCTCCTATCAGGAAACGACTAGATTTGCCGTCAACAATAGACGGCTCACAGCGATTTCGACAGGCTCGGAATGACAGCTCCCGCTTCGTGGTTCAGGGACTGAGCCGGCATTTCCGCTTGTGCATCGGCTCACATGTCCTTAAAACTTTGCCAAGCTATGAAGACACCTGAACCGCAGTTGGCTTGGAAACCGGACTGGGCCGCGGCACGGGCGACTTTGACGGACTGGTGGGAACACCGGGCGCTGGCGTTGCATGTCACCGCGCCGAAAGATCAGCCATGGGAAAACATCCCCCACCCCGGTCCGCCGCGCGATCTCCAGCAGCAATGGACGGACGTGCCGCATTGGGTGGCGCGGTACACGGCGCAGGCGGCCCGCACGTTTTACGGCGGCGTGGCGTTCCCCCGGTTGTGGGCGGACATCGGCGGGCCCGGGAGCCTCGGCTTGTTTCTCGGTGCGGTCGGCAAGCTCGCTCCGACAACTGTCTGGTATGAGCCGGTCATTCACGATCCCGAATCATTCCCGGCGTTGCGGCTCGACAAAGACGGCGACTGGTGGCGCCGGCATTTCGCGCTCATTGACCTCGCTCAACAACAGGCGCAGGGCCGGTACCTCGTCGGCTTCCCGGACCTGATCGAGAATATTGATACGCTCGCCCAATTGCGCGACGGGCAATTGTTGCTGACGGATTTGTTGGAGCGGCCGGAGTGGGTGCAGGCCAAGCTCGCGGAAATCAATACCGCCTTCTTCGCTTGTTACGATGCGTTCTGGCAAAAGCTCCGCGATCCGTGGGGCGGCGCGGTCTGGGACGCGTTTGAGCTCTGGGCCCCCGGCAAGCTCGCGAAGCTGCAATGCGATTTCTCCTGCATGATTTCGGAAAAGATGTTCCGCGAGTTCGTCGTCCCCGGCCTGACCGAACAATGTGAGTGGCTGGACTATTCGCTCTACCACCTCGACGGGACGAATGCCATTCACCAACTCAACGCCTTGTTGGAGATTGAAGCACTCGATGCCATTGAATGGACGCCGCAAGCCGGTCTCCCCGGTGGCGGTTCGCCGCAATGGTATGATCTTTACCGGCGCATCAAAGCCGCCGGCAAGAGTGTCCAAGCCGTCGGCGTGCAGCCGGACGAAGTCGCGCCGCTGATTGAGGCGGTCGGTGCCGAAGGTTTGTTTATCTGGACCAGTGCGCCGACGGAAGCCGCCGCGCGGGCCATGCTCCACCAGACCGGCTGGCAAGGCGCGGCCTGACGCTGGCTCCGCTTGATAATGTCATTGACGCACTGGCAATTGAGTTCCATCATCACCCCAGCGTTCGAAAACTAAAAGGAGTCACACATGTTCACCAGACTTAGTGGGATATTTTTGCTTGGATTGCTGTTGTCGTTCCAGCCCGGTTTCGGTCAGGAGCCGCCGATGCCGCCGGTCACTCCGCCCGAGCCGCAGGACACGTGGCCGACGCAACCGCGCAAGCTGCCCTTTGTGCATACGCTCTTCACCAGCGACATGATGTTGCAACGCGATGTCGCCGACCCAATCTGGGGCTGGAGCAAACCGGGC
>JBAXAT010000495.1:0-1623 GCA_037142335.1 Verrucomicrobiota bacterium
TATCTTGTTCGCATGGAAGAGATGCGCCAGAGCATCCGCATCATCCAGCAAGCCCTCGACAACATGCCCGGTGGCGAATGGAACGCGCCCGAAGCGAAGATCGTGTTGCCGGAAAAGAAGGCAGTGCTGACGAAGATGGAGGAGTTGATTCATCACTTCATCAACGTCACGCAAGGTGTCAATGCCCCAGTAGGTGAAGTTTATTTCAGTGCGGAAAATCCGAAGGGCGAACTCGGCTTCTACATTGTCAGTCGCGGCGGTGGCACGCCGCACCGTCTGAAGATCCGCGCGCCGTCGTTTGTGAATTTGCAACTCGTGCCGTTGCTGTCGAAGGGACACATGATTGCCGACATGGTTGCCATTCTTGGTAGCCTCGATTTCGTGATGGGAGAATGCGACCGATGACGATTCCCGTCGAACTCGATCGTCACATCGACGAGATCATCACGCATTACCCGCCCGACAAAAAACGGGCGGCGGTGTTGTGGCTGTGTCATCTGTTGCAGGAACATTTTGGTTTCCTCGGCGAGGAACAGGTCACGTGGATTGCCGGCAAGCTCGGCTTGCAGCCAATAAATGTGTGGGAAGTGGTCACTTTCTACCCGATGTTCGCTCAGAAACCGCGTGGCAAGTTCCACATCAAGGTCTGCCGGACGTTGTCGTGCGATTTGGCCGGGTGTGGTGGTTTGCTGGGAATTTTGCGGAAGAAACTCGGCGTTGGGTTGGAAGAGACGACGCCGGATGGGTTGTTCACCGTCTCGACGGTTGAATGCCTCGCGCTCTGCGGTACCGGCCCGGCGATGATGATTAACGACGAGACGTTTGAACACGTCACACCGGAGAAACTCGACACCATCTTAGACCGTATCAGGACAACCGGCAAGCTGGAGGTCCAGTCGTTGCCGCCGCCGCAACCGGCGCATCCGCTAGAAAAACGGATTCTGTTGGCCAACATTACCAAGCCCGGCTACACGGGCTCGATCGTCGACTACGAGCGCGAAGGCGGTTACGCCGCGCTGCGCAAGGCGCTCGAGATGAAGCCGGAGGATGTCGTGGCGGAGGTGAAGAGCAGTGAAATCCGCGGGCGCGGCGGCGCCGGGTTTCCGTGCGGGATGAAGTGGAGTTTTCTCGCGAAGGGGACCGGTAAACCGGTGTATCTGATTTGCAACGCGGACGAGAGTGAGCCGGGGACGTTCAAGGACCGGCAGATCATGCAGTACGATCCGCATTTGTTGATCGAGGGTATGGTCATCTCGTGTTACGCGGTCGGCGCGAAGGCGGCGTACATCTACATCCGTGGCGAAATGCCGGTCGGCGCGAAGATTTTGTTGAAGGCCATCGAAGAGGCGCGGGCGAAGAATTATCTCGGCAAGAACGTGCTTGGCAAAGGCGTGGACGTGGAGATTTACGTACACCGCGGCGCCGGCGCTTACATCTGCGGCGAAGAGACTGGATTGATCGAGTCGCTCGAAGGCAAACGGGCGTATCCGCGCATCAAACCACCGTTCCCGGCGGTGGTCGGGTTGTTCGGTTGCCCGACGGTGGTGAACAACGTCGAGACGTTGGCGAACGTGCCGCTGATCGTGAAGAACGGCGCGGCGTGGTTCAAGTCGATGGGCGTGC
>JBAXAT010000496.1:0-1621 GCA_037142335.1 Verrucomicrobiota bacterium
CAACGGTAGTAACGATACCGGTGACCGCCTTTATTGATGTGGCGTTCGCCGGTGATACTGTGCCCGCACGTCCCGCAGGTGGCGAAATTCAGAAAGAGAAATCCCTTGTCCGTCCGCTTGTTGCGGGGCTTACCAATTTTGAGGAGTGCCGCTTGAATCTCGTCGAACGTTTTCTTGGAGATCATCGGGATGTGCATTCCTTGGTGCAATTCGCCCTTGTGCATGAACACGCCGTAGTAGAATTGGCACCGGAACAAATTGCCGAGTGACGAAAGTGGGAGCGATTTCTTGTTTTGACGTCCGAGGACTCCCAGTTTCGTGGCTTCGCGTTGAATGGAAGTCAACGTGTATTCACCAGTGGCGAACATTTCCAGGAGTTGCTTTACCTTGGGAAACATTACGGGATCCGGCTCAATGGTTCGGAGCCGAGGATCGTTGTAGTATCCAAGCGGTGCTCGCCCGGAAAACACACCCCGGCGAACCTTTTCCCGAATGCCACGACGAATGTTCACTGACAAATCGCGGACATATTGATTGGCCATGCCAAGCTCGACCGCGATCATGAGCACGTTGTCGGTTGGAAGATACGTTTTCTCGAACGTACGGATTTCACGAATGATGCCCCGCTGTAGAAGACCGATGATCTTGCCACCATCGTCGAAATTGCGCGCCAACCGATCCAACTTCCAAGCGAGAATGCCATTGGCTTCACCACGCTCAATACGCTGAATCATATCGTTAAATACGGCCCGACCCGGTTCCTTGGCGCTCTGGCATTCGGTCAGGGTAGCAGTGACAGGCAGGCCCTCCCGAGAGGCGATGACTTTCAATTCTGAAATCTGGGCGTCAATCGAAAGAATTTGACGGTCTTCGTCCTCGCTCGACTTGCGGCAGTAAATCAAGTATTTGATCATATGGATATGCATAGCAGAGGACATAACGATTTGCCATAATTAAAATCGATCAAAGTTCACTATTTTGATGAATAATGACGCTGCAATCATCCGCAGAGAATTCCGCCGCTCGAAAGAGGCGCGCTATATTCATCGCCTTCATGGGGTGCTCCTCGTGCTGCTCGGTTCAAGCGCGGCCGAAGCTGGCAAGCTTTTGGGAGTCCCGCAACGCACAATTGCCCATTGGGTGATCGAATTCAAGCGACACGGTCTCGACGGGCTGGTCGAGGCGAAGAACACTGGTCGGCCCGCATCACTGAATCCTCGACAACAAAAAACTCTTTTTCTAGCACTCAAGAAATCTCCAACAGATGCCGGACTGTCGGGCACCCGATGGACCGGCGCCCGCGTTGCGGAATTCCTGCGGGAACGGTATGGCATCAATTTAACGATGCGACACTGCCGTCGGTTGTTGCGTGCGTATGAGCAAAAACTGTGAAACCAGAAGTGGCTCAGGATATGTCCTTTCCTAACCGGTGATACCTGCATTAATTACGTGTACCGGCTTGTCGTTTTGCGAAACGACAAACACATGTGAATGTGTAAATGAATTCTTCCGATCTCAGACTCTAACCGTGACGTTCAAAAAACCCTGGATTTCATTGGCTGAAACGAACCTCACCGCGCGAAGCGCGCGCGATTTTTCAAATCCAAATTCAAGATGGTGG
>JBAXAT010000497.1:0-1599 GCA_037142335.1 Verrucomicrobiota bacterium
GTCAGTAGCCCGGCGGCGCAACCGAGCTTCGAGTAATTCGAGTGACGGCGGCATAAGAAAGATTGTCACCAGCGCGTTCGGATGGGCGAAAGCGCCGGCACGTACGCGTTGTATCAACTGACTCACCCCTTGCACTTCGACATCAAGCAAGACATCTTTGCCGGCGGTGAGTTGCGCTTCGATAAACGTGCGCGGTGTGCCGTAGTAGTAGTCGTTATAGTTGGCATGTTCGAGGAATTCGCCGCCGGCAATCTTGGCTTCAAAGTCTTGCCGCGTCAGAAAGAAATAATCTTGCCCATGTTGTTCGCCTGCGCGTGGTGGGCGGGTGGTGCATGAAATTGAATAACCAAGATTTGGAGACCAGTTTAATAGCCGTTGACAGAGCGAACTTTTACCGCCGCCTGAAGGCGCGGAGACGACGATAATGAGACCGGTATGCGGAGTGCTCATTCGATATTCTGGATTTGTTCGCGGATTTTTTCCAGTTCAGCCTTCAGTCTGACGACGACTTGAGAAATTTCAACAGCGTTGGCTTTTGAACCAATGGTATTGAGTTCCCGGTTCATTTCCTGCGAAAGAAAATCTAGTGTGCGGCCGACCGGTTCGGCAGACGTGAGGCAGCCACGGAATTGCTGGAAGTGGCTTTCCAGGCGAGTAAGCTCCTCTGTGATATCGCACCGGTCAGCGAACAGGACGACCTCTTTGCGTAAGCGGTCATCATCAAGTGGCACATCTATACCCGCATCTTTGATGCGGGCATGGAGTTGGTCGCGGTAATGACTGACAATACTTGGCGCGACCTCACGGATGCGCGCGACGCCGGTTGCCAGCGCGTCAAGTCGGCCAGTTAAATCGCCGGTTAGGAATTTCCCTTCTTTCTCGCGCATCTTTACGAGTTGGCCAAGTGCGCGCTTCAACGCTTGCTCGACAGACGGCCAGACCTTTTCAGTGTCAATCGTTGGCTCGGTGGACTTTAAAACACCCGGCACTCGCAATAGTGTGTCGATTGCGATTGAGCCATTGAGTTTTGTTCGTTTTTGCAGCCGTTGAATCGCCTTCAGGTATGCCAGTGCCAATGTCTCATCCAGCTCCACTCGCCCATCGCCTTTCGGGGCACGATGGTAAGCAACGACGACGTTAATGCGGCCACGCGAGAGGTGCGCGTTGATTTCATCGCGGATACGCGGCTCTAACTCTATAAACTCTTTGGGTAGGTTGACAGAAATATCGCTCTGTTTACGATTGATAGAGTTCAACTCGACAGTGAACTTAACTCCATTCTTTGCGCATTCGCCGCGCCCGTAGCCAGTCATTGATCGCATCATGGTTTTTTAACTCGCATTCGCCAGACAGTTCGATACACCAGCGGCCAGAAAAAGAACAACCATGCCAGTAGCCACGCGGCGACCAGCAAATCTGCGTACGTCTGCGAGAGCCAATGATGGTAATACAATGCCGCAACACCGGTACTAAAAACAACCAGCACTGCGGCGATCATAATTTGATATCCACGTATGCTCATTCGCCAGATAGTCCCGCACGAACCACACAATCGACCGCGGCCGTAGTAATCATCGCGCAAACCACCCATCAGCGGAC
>JBAXAT010000498.1:0-1596 GCA_037142335.1 Verrucomicrobiota bacterium
AATTGGGCGGAAGTTGATTTAAACGGCGTCCACCTCGGCCTGATGCAAGCCGAGCCTGCCGGCGGCGCGCGCAATCCGTTCCTCAGCCTGCTGGTGGACGATCTCGCCGGTACCGTGGCTGTATTGAAAGAACGCGGCGTCAATTTCGACGGCGACATCCGTACGGAAGGCTATGGCCGGCTCATCACCGTTACCGATCCAGACGGCAACCAATTCGATCTCTTCGAGCCGTCTGACGAATAATCGTTACCGGTGCGCCAGCATCTAGCCAGCGACTAGCAAGCGGCGATGACGGCAGCGTGGTGACAACCGTTGCACGGCGTGCTGTGGCAGCCGCCAGTCCCGCTGTTCGTTGTCGTCGGCCAGCGCCGCTGGCTTGGTGTTCAGGCACGTCGCGCAGACCCTCACGCTAGGTCAACCATGTGAAGGCCATGCAGATGAGTTGCTGACGACATCCTATTTATCAAGGCAAGCCCGCGTTAATACTTCAGGCTGAGCGTGCAGCGCAGGATGTTGTGACAGCGGACGGTATTAATGGTGGTCTTGCTTTGCCAGCCTTGGCAGCATAATTCGGCTTTGATTGTGGTCTGGCGCTGGGCGACGGCTTTCGCAATAGATGCGGACAGATCGAAATCACCACCGATACAAGCATCATTTGGACAATCAATGCGGAAAACTGATCTAGCATTATCGAGATTTGGCGTGAATCGGATCTGACTGTTTTTTGAGGTCCCGGTAGAATCATAGTGCCCAAGCTCCACGGTCAACGCTTTTAACTTCGGAAATTTTTCCGAGAGACAAGGCGAACTCCGTACTCGCTCATTTTCCTGTTCGCGGTATTCGAAACGCGGCCCGGCATGTAGTCGATACATTAATGTGAGTCTTTCTTTGGGTTGAGAACGGAATCAATCTATCATGAAACTGGGTTACTGCCGGTAATAATCGTTATGCAGGTAGTGATTCTTTCCAATGCAATCCGGTGTTGACAAGCTAGTAAATTTTTATGAATTTAACCGAGTAGTCTTGGGAAGGTGCGCAGCCGCTCCGAAGTGTTCGGGGCAGTTTGTGTTGTGCACAAAGATACAAACGAAGAAAGGTAACGGAGTACAAGTATGGCAACAGGTAAAGTGAAGTGGTTCGACACGAAAAAAGGTTTTGGTTTCATTCAACAAGAAGGTGGAGCGGACGTATTTGTCCATTACTCCTCAGTGGGTGGCGACGGCTTTAAGAATCTAGAGGAAGGGCAGACCGTAGAATTTGAATTGGTTGACTCTCCTAAAGGTCCAAAGGCCAGCAACGTCGTTGTGAAGTAACCACTTCTCCGACTCATTCAAACCCCTGTCGGCTTCGGTCGGCAGGGGTTTTGTGTTTCGCGCTTGTGCCGGTGCGGAATCCCGGTAAGCTACTCTATCTCAGCCGATGAATAGCCAGCCCAATGAACGTGCCGCCGCATTGACGCGGTTTTGTTTCGAACCGGATGCCGTCGAGGCCAACCGGGTGTTGGCGTGGGTCAATTCCATTTGCGCGGCGTTCCTGCTCATCGGTCTACTTGGGTTAAAACCGCGGGCAATTATTGTGCAGACAAAACCGCCGCCG
>JBAXAT010000499.1:0-1591 GCA_037142335.1 Verrucomicrobiota bacterium
GACGAGGGTGTTGACGTCGGCCGGTTCGAAGGCAAGAGCGCGGCGGAACTGGTCAAGGGCCAGCTCGAACTTGCCGGCGTTGACTAGCTCAATGCCGTGGCCTTGGTAGAACGCTGCGCGGGCGTAATCGCGTTGCCGGATCGGTTCCGTACCGGTGGGCAGGGCCGGGTCTGACTCGACCGGCCCCATCACGGCGGACACCGATAAGCTGGTCAGCAGTAATAAGATTAGGCAGTGCCAATTCATTTCGCTGGTAAATCTAGCAAATCCCCGGTAGTTTTCATAGCCGTAGGCGAGATGAATTTAAGTTTTGGTTATAACACTAACGGCTTCGCGCACCACCAGCTTGGTGAGGCGCTGCAAATCATCGCTGATTGCGGCTATGCCGGCGTGGCCTTGACGCTGGACAATCACCACTGCAATCCGTTCACCGCTGAACCGGCTGATCTCGCGCGGCTCGGCCAATTGCTCGACAAACTCCACTTGCGCGTCGTCATCGAGACTGGCGCGCGCTTCCTACTCAACCCCGACAAAAAACATTATCCGACGCTCATCAGTGCTGATGGTCGGCAGATCCGCATTGAGTTTATGCGGCGAGCGATTGATATCGCCCGCGAGTTGAACGCCGAGTGCGTTAGCTTTTGGTCCGGCCCGTTGGAGCCGGACGCAACCGAGCAGAAAGCGTGGGACTGGTTGGTGACTGGCTGTCTGCAAATCGCCGAACACGCTAAACGGCGCGGCGTCCAGCTCGCCTTCGAACCGGAACCCGGCATGTTGGTGGATGACATGGCGAAGTTTGAGGTCTTAAAAAAACACATCACCAGTGCCCGCTTCGGCTTGACGCTCGACATTGGTCACGCGTTCTGCACTGAAACCGCGCCGCTTCGCCAAGTTTATGGCAAATTTTCCAACCTGATCCACAATATCCACCTTGAAGACATCCGCGACCGTAAACACGAGCACCTGATGTTTGGTGAAGGCGAGCTCGACTTCCCGGCGATCCTGCGCGTACTCGCCGATAACAAATACACCGGCCTCGTCAACGTCGAGCTGTCGCGCGACAGCCACCGTGCGCCTGATGTTTGCCGGCGTTCTATGGAATTCCTCCAAGCCGCATGCAAGAAACTTACCGGCCCATCGTCGGCTACGCCCTAAACGCGTTCCCCTGCGAAAGCTTTGACGACTGGTGGATGTGTCTCAACACCGACGTCCTCGAAATCAAGCGCCGTGTCTTTCCAGATGAAAGCTTTCCCATCGAAATGCGTTTCTCCGCGCAACTCATCCGGGAGCTCACGCCCGACCGGGTGGCGCAACTAAAGAGCTTTTTCGCCACAAATGGTCTCGCACTCGTGACGGTGAATGCGTTTGTCATGCCGCATTTTCACGGGGCGCCGGTCAAGGAACGTGCTTACTTGCCGGCATGGCATGAAAGCGCCGCGCGCCTTAATTTTACGAACCGCTGTGTAGATTTGCTGGCGCAACTTGCGCCGGGTGGTTCCGTGAGCGTTCCATTTGGCGCGTTGAAGCCGGTCACGCTGGACGCGGTTGCACCGAACATTCTCAAAGCCGGTGAGCATGCGGCCCGGCAAGG
>JBAXAT010000500.1:0-1585 GCA_037142335.1 Verrucomicrobiota bacterium
TTGCGTCCATACAGCACCCAGCCCAGCAGAACCCCCAAGGCACCGACCGCCACCGACAACCCCATCACCAGTGATTTTCCTGCCAGTTCTTCCTCTTCCACCCCGAGGTAGTGCGCGTACTTACCGCCATAGAATCCGAGGCCGATTGCGAACAAGCTCAGCACTGCGATTGGCAACCACATATTCCACGGCACCTCGTGCGGTTCGTGACCGCCGTGTCCGTGAGATTCGGTGTGGTGACCGTGATCATCACCGCCGCGCCACTTGCCTGCAAAGACCATGAACATCTGGCGGGTCATATAAAATGCCGTCAGGAACGCGGCAAATGTCGCCATGCCCCACGCCAGCTTGCTCCGCTGAAACGTGACGAGCAGGACTTCATCCTTCGAGAAAAAACCGGCAAACGGTGGCACGCCGGCCAATGCCAACATGCCGATGAGATAACAGATAAATGTAATTGGCATGTATTTCCGTAGGCCGCCCATTTTGCGCATGTCCTGCTCGTGGTGTGTGCCGATAATCACGCAGCCGGACCCGAGGAACAGCAGCGCCTTGAAGAATGCGTGCGTCAATAGGTGGAATTGGCCCGGCACCAAGCCGCCCGCGCCGAGTGCCATTACCATGAATCCGAGCTGCGAACAGGTCGAATACGCCAAGACCCGTTTGATGTCGAACTGCGCCACCGCAATCGTTGCCGAGAACAAAGCCGTAAACGCGCCGACATATAACACCATGTCCATCGCAAATGTCGGGTGTTCCAGTGAGCCACCGGCAATGAATAGTGGATACATGCGACCGACCATAAACACGCCCGCCGCCACCATCGTGGCCGCGTGAATCAGGGCACTAACCGGCGTTGGGCCTTCCATTGCATCCGGCAACCACACGTGGAGCGGGAACTGCGCGCTCTTGCCCATCGCGCCAATAAACAGCAGCACCGCAATCGTCGTTGCCATCGACCAACCGAACCAGCCGGGGAGTTGCGCCAGTTGACCAGCTTGTTCTAGCGCGCCGGTGCCACCGTTGAAAAGGTTTAGTGTTTTTGTCTGCCAGAACAGCATCAGTATACCAAGGAAGAATCCAACATCACCAATCCGCGTTGTGATGAAGGCTTTTTTACAGGCCGCCGCGGCACTCGGCTTGTGGAACCAAAAACCAATCAGTAGATAACTACAGAGCCCGACCAGTTCCCAGCACATGAACAACAACAAGATGTTGTTGGACACGACCAGCCCGAGCATCGCCGCCGCAAACAAACTAAGGAAACAGAAGAACCGGGTAAAATTCTCGTCGTCGTGCATGTAGCCGGTGGCGTTGACAAAAATCCAAAAACCGACAAACGTCACCATCGCCGCCATCGCCGCCGTCAACGGATCAAGAATGAATCCGAGCTGCAGCGAGGTGCTGCCAAATTCAAACCAAGTAAAATTACAAACGGCCCGCACTGCTTCGTGGTGGCCGAGCGTGGCGATGAACGCGCGGAGCGCGAGCGCGCAGGCTAACCCCATTCCGGTAATGCAAATCCCCGCCGACAGCTTCCGGGCCCGGCGCGGGAGCAGTGATTGAATGGCTGCCGCGACCAGCG
>JBAXAT010000501.1:0-1577 GCA_037142335.1 Verrucomicrobiota bacterium
TATTGGATGAATGACGCGCTCCATCTGCGGAGTGGCGTCCACCTCGTTGGCACGCCCGGTGCTATTCTCAAGAAAGTCCCCAGCGTCAGCAGTGCCATCCTGCCATGGATCGGTTACGGGCAATACGAATTTCAAGTGAAAGAACCCGGCAAATTCAAAGTCGGCATGGGCGTCACCTTTGGCGACAAGAATGCGTTTGGATTTTACGAAACCGTCGCCACCATCATCGGCCGCGCGGGCGATAATTTCTTTATCGACCGGCCGTTCGCACACGATTACTCGCCGCCGGCCGGCGCGTGGGTGCGGAGTACGTTTCCGCTGATTTGCGGCAACAACATCACCGACGCTTCCATCCGGCACCTCACGCTCGACGGCAATCCAAAAGAAAAATTTGGCATCAACGGCTGCCGGGGCGGTGGCATCATCCTGCTCAGCGCTAACCAGGTCGTAATCGAGAATGTCGAGGTCACGAACTACAATGGCGACGCGATCAGTTTTCAGAGCTGCACAGATGTTTTTATCCGCCGGTGTCATTTGCATCACAACAAAGGCACCGGCCTGCATCCGGGCAGCGGTTCGATCAGGTATGTCATGGCCGACAACATCAGCGAGCACAATGCTGGCTGCGGTGTTTTTTACTGTCTGCGGACGAAGTATTCGATCTGCGAGAACAACATTCTCCGCCACAACAGTCGCGCCGGTATTTCCGTCGGCGAACGTGACACCGACCATCTGATCCGCAATAACCGGATTACCGACAACGGCGAACCCGGCATTCTCTTGCGTGAGCCGTGCCTTGAAAGTGGCGACCGGCTCTGGATCGAAGGCAATGAACTCGCCAACAACGGTGGTTCCGCTGAAATCGTGCTCACCCGCGACATCCACCAACTCTGCATCACCGGCAATACCATCCGCCCGCGCACCGGCGTCGCCCTGCAGGTCGGGCCCGGCTGCAAGGAGATTTACTTTGTCGGCAACACCTGCTCCGTCATTACCGGTCCAGCCAACCTAAAGAAACCGACGAAATTCCCGGCGGTCGGTCCGCAGGCCGCGCCGCTGGATGCGGCCCGGCATCTGAAGATCGAGAAGTTGCCGCACTGGAAAAATCGATGAGTTCCGCTCCTTTGGTTAAGAAACATGCACTCCCCATCGGCGGCGCATTCCTGGTCGCAATGTTGCTCGGCACCGGCGTGGTGGCGCAGGAAAAACCCAAGGGCGCGTCCAAACCGGCGCCGGACATTGCCGACGCCGCCTATGGCCCACACAAGCATCACACGTTTGATCTCTGGAAGGCCCCTGCTGCAGCGCCCACACCGCTGGTCGTCTTTATCCATGGCGGCGGGTTCAGTTCGGGGAGTAAGGAAGATTTGTCCGGGGCGCTGTTGACGGGTTTGTTGGCCAAGGGAATTTCCGTGATGGCCGTCAATTACCGCCTCACACCCGAAACGTTTTTCCCGGGGCATTATCTGGACTGTGCGCGCGCCATCCAATTCGCCCGGCTCCACGCCCATGAGTGGAACCTCGACCCGCGCCGCGTGGGGGCCACCGGCGGTTCCGCAGGCGCGGGCACCTCCCTG
>JBAXAT010000502.1:0-1574 GCA_037142335.1 Verrucomicrobiota bacterium
ATGTTCTTAAGCGTCTCGATCAACTTTTTCATCAGAATCAGATTAATTCAGTAGTACCTTCCAACTTTTCAATGGCTTCTTTGGCTGTTTTGGAGAATGCATGGGCCTTTACTTCCAGTTTGCTTTTCAGTTCACCTTTGGCAAGAATCTTGACTTTGTCATTTTTACTGACAAATCCAGCTTCCATAAAAGTCTGAAAATCAATGGTTGTAACATTCAAATCCTCTGACAGCTGTTGCAGCACACTGAGGTTGATTGCCTTGTATTCAACGCGATTGATGTTCTTGAAGCCAAACTTCGGTACAAGTCTTTGTAAAGGCATCTGTCCACCCTGGAAACTTCTTTTCGAAGAGTAACCAGACCGTGACTTTGCTCCTTTGTGACCACGTGTAGATGTACCACCGTGTCCTGAACCTTGTCCGCGACCAATCCGTTTTTCTTTTTTAACAGAACCTGCAGCAGGTTTTAAGTTATTTAATTCCATTTCTTAAGAAATATTATTCGTTAACTTCTTCAACCTTCACCAAATGTTGAAGCTTTCTAACCATTCCCATAATCTCGGGTGATGACTCATGAATCTTTGGTTGATTCAATTTGTGCAGTCCGAGCGCATCGATAATTTTCTTCTGAGCTTTTGATGCGCCAATTTTGCTCTTAAACTGTGTAATACGAATTTTCATAATGTATAGATTTATCCGTTAAACACTTTATCCAGAGCCACACCACGGTGTTCTGCAACAGTGTATGCATCTCTCAGTTCGACCAATGCTTCGAATGTTGCTTTTACCAGGTTATGAGGGTTAGATGATCCTTTGGACTTAGCCAGAATATCGTGTATGCCAACACTCTCCAACACGGCGCGCATAGCACCTCCGGCTTTGACACCGGTACCTGAAGAAGCAGGTTTCAACAATACATTAGCACCTCCAAATTTCGCAGTCTGTTCGTGAGGAACAGTACCATGAATAATTGGAATCTTTACAAGGTTTTTCTTAGCTGCATCAACGCCTTTGGCAATAGCTGCAGTTACCTCACTGGCTTTTCCAAGACCCCAGCCTACAATTCCGTCTTCGTTTCCGACAACGACAATCGCAGAAAAACTGAAAGTTCTACCTCCTTTGGTAACCTTGGTGACCCGGTTGATTGCAACTAACCTGTCCTTAAGCTCGAGATCGCTGGTTTTTACTTTTTTAATATTTTTCGACATAACGGTTATATTTTTAAACCTCCTTCACGTGCAGCTTCAGCTACTGCTTTTACTCTACCATGATATAAGTTGCCTCCGCGATCGAAGCTGGCTACAGTAATTCCGGCAGCAAGTGCCTGTTCTGCTGCCAATTTCCCGACCAGCGATGCTTTTTCAGTTTTGGTTCCGGCTTGAGAAGCGATTTCTTTGTTTAATGAAGAAACTGCCAACAAGGTTTTTCCCGCTACATCGTCTACAAACTGAACAGATATCTGTTTATTGCTACGAAAGATACTCATGCGGGGGACCTCTGAGGAACCGGAAATTACTTTCCGGATTCTCATGCGAATTCTATCTCTTCTTTGAATTTTTGTGAGAGCCATAACTA
>JBAXAT010000503.1:0-1574 GCA_037142335.1 Verrucomicrobiota bacterium
GCCCGAAATGGTCTTCATCGAGGATCTGCTGCGCGCGCTTTATGTCAAGATTGTCTTTCGTGCTTACTGACCAAGGCAGATCGATAAGCCAGTCGAGATAGGTCCTGATAACTGTCGCCTCAGGCGAAAAGGGCATCATCTTTTCCAGACGAACCATTTCCTTTGTTGCGGCTTCTTCAGCCTCTTTTGACATCTTGGCGTTTTTTATTTTAACTTTCAGCTCGTCTAATTCCTTGGCGTAATCATCCTTTTGCTTGAGTTCTTTCTGAATAGCCTTCATTTGTTCCGTCAGATAATATTCTTTTTGCGTTTTCTCAATCTGACTGCGAACGCGATTCTGAATGCGCCGTTCTATGTTAAGGATTTCAAGTTCCGAGCTGAGTATCTGAATGAGTTTCTCAAGGCGCTGTTCGGTATCGGCGGTCTCTAAAATCAGCTGCTTATCCTGAAGCTTAACCATCAAATGCGACGCGATGGTGTCCGGCAAACGGCCCGGGTCGGTTATATTTGAGACAGCCACCGCGATTTCCATCGGTAAACGCTGGTTTAATTTAACATACTGCTCGAACAAAGAATTTGACCGACGCATAAGCGCCTCGATGCCCGGCGTCTTATCAAGAGAATCTTCCAGTACAATTAATTCAACCTCGACGAACCCCTGCTCATTTTGGCGGTAATCCGTCCATTGCGCGCGCTGAATGCCTTCAACGAGAACTTTGAGCGTACCGTCGGGCATCTTCAGCATTTGCAGAACCTCAACAACGGTTCCGATAGGGAATATATCGTCAGGGCCGGGATCTTCCGTCTGAACATGTTTCTGCGCGGCGACAAATGCAAGCCGCTGGCCCGCCATCGCCATTTCAAGTGCTTTTATGGATTTATCACGACCAACCGCCAGGGGCAATACCATCGCCGGGAAAACAACAATGTCGCGCACCGGCAAAAGCGGAAGGCGGGCGGGGATAGGATTTTTGCTGCGGTCAAGTTCGCTCATGCTGATTCCTTTGCCGACGTTTCAAAAACTAATTTTGGCGGCGTTTTCTTCAAGACGGCGTCTTTATCAACAATGCATTTTTTCAAGGTGGTCTTTTCAGGCAAATCGTACATGACATCCAGAAGCAAATCCTCGAGAATAGCCCGCAATCCGCGGGCGCCGGAACCGCGCTGCAGCGCCGAGTGCGCGATGGTTTCCAGCGCTTCGGGGGTAAATGAAAGCTCAACGCCTTCCAAAGCGAATATCTTTGCGTACTGTTTTACCAGAGCATTTTTAGGGTCGGTCAAGATATGAATCAAATCCGCCGGAGTCAAACTCTTGAGCGTGCTGATGACGGGAACCCTGCCGACAAATTCGGGAATCAAACCGTATTTGATAAGATCCTCGGGCTGAAGCAGCGGCAGAATATCCTGGCGGAAGCGGTCAGCCAATTCTTCCGGCTCAGAAATAGCCTCTCCGTCTGCCATAAAAAGCGCATGTCCAATCTGTTTTTCGCGGCCCTCACTTTTGGCAATTTTAATATTCATGCAAGAATTGGATGAATCTCCATTTAATCTTAAGGTTAAGTGAAGTATTTAGC
>JBAXAT010000504.1:0-1562 GCA_037142335.1 Verrucomicrobiota bacterium
CATTATGTTGTCGGGCAGATAGATTTAACGGGCAACTTGATTACGCCGCCGTCGCATTGCAACCAAGCCGAGGCCGAATAAGCCAAGGCAAATGGAGGATGGTTCGGGGACAGTGGCAGCGACAAGGCCCATTGGATTGTCCAGCCCCGTGGCAAATGTGCTGACGGTGCCGGTAGGCGTGGCGTGTTTCAGCTGGGGGCACAATGCAGCGTCGCTCAGTGATGTTCTCCAGCTCTTTGCTCACTGGGGCTACTGGCTGTGGATTGGTGTCTCGGTGGCGAGCCAGATTTTGTTGCTAGCGGTGCCGGTTGCCGCCGCTGAGAACCGCCCGAAGCCGAAGCGGCCGTTGTTGGTTCCGGTACTGGTTGCAAGTTTCTTATTCAGCTTTCTTGTCGTGAGCATTGTCGGATGTGTTGCGGTGGCCATCTGGAAGGAAGAAGGGTTGAACATACTTGGGCTGTTTGCACACGTGGCCCAAATGGGAGATGTGGCGAAGGCCATCTGCGCGTTCTTCGTTTACGTGGTCGTGGTTTGGGTGGTTTGGGCCGCCGTGTTTTACCGGTTTCAGAAGACATCTGATCCAGAATTGGTCAATCACCGGTTAGTTCGCTGGCTGTTAAAGGGAAGTATTTTGGAACTGCTGATCGTGGTGCCGAGCCACGTGATTGTGCGCCGCCGGGATGACTGTTGTGCTCCTGCCATGACCGCTTGGGGTATTGCGGCCGGACTGACTGTTATGTTGTTGTCGTTCGGGCCGGGTGTATTCTATCTCTTCGTCGCACGGTTGCGCCGGTTACAACCGAACCAGAACAAAACCAATTTATGAGCGAACGCCAAACCATGGACGTTGATATTGTGTGCGTCGGCTTCGGGCCGGCGACGGGCGGATTTCTGACCACATTGTCGCGTGGGATGATGAACCCGGACGGTACGCCGAAAGTCGAGAGCGCGGCCATGCCGGGCTCGCCGCCGCAGGTGATTTGCTACGAACGCGCCGACGACATCGGGTTCGGTGTGTCCGGTGTGGTGACGCTGGCGCGCGGGATTCGCGTCAGCTTTCCGGATCTCGACCCATCACAAATTCCGTTGTGCGCGCCGGTCAAAGAGGAAAAGGTGCTTTACCTGCTCGACCCGGTCGGCGCGAGCCGGCGGTCGGCTATGTTGCGTCTGGCCGACAAAGTCTTGAAGCCATTCGCCAAGTATCAGGCCTTTGAGTTGCCGTACATTCCGCCGTATCTGCAAAAACACGGTGGACTGGTGTTGTCCATCGGCCAGTTCAACCAGTGGGTTGGGGCGCAGTTGATGGGTACCGGCACAGTTCAAATTTGGCCCGGCACCCCCGTCGCCAAGCCGCTCGTTGATGGCGACAAGGTTACCGGCGTGCGCCTGATGGATCAGGGTACGGATAAACAGGGCAATCCCGCTGACGGTTTCACCCCCGGTATGGATATTCGCGCCGCGCTCACGGTCATCGGCGACGGCCCGGTCGGTCCGATTGGCCGGCAGCTCGACGAACAGTTTGGCCTGCCCGCCGGTCATCACAAACATGATCACGCCATCGG
>JBAXAT010000505.1:0-1556 GCA_037142335.1 Verrucomicrobiota bacterium
GGGACGATGCGCGTGACATTTGCATAAAACTCGGTCTTGATCCTTTACAAATTCTTGGCGATGACCCGAAGCGACATTCGTTCCCGGAATTAAACGATCACCTGTTGTATGCGCTCCGGCGCGCACAATCGCGGTTGGCGCGACTGCAAAGTTGGAGTTGTATCGCTGTCGACGAAAAACGGCGCAATCGTATTGCAGAGGAGATTAACGAGACAGAAAATGATCTTCTCGAAATTAAGCCACTCGTTGCCAAACAGGCGTGGAATTTAATCGCGACTAAACTCATTACCGAAGTCGAGAAAGACCGCATCACCATTCAGCGTGAACTTTTGCGCGTTGCTGATCGTATTCAACCGCTACGGGGACGCCACTGGGAGTGGGTCAAGCGCGATGATAACTCCGGTTGCTATCTACTTCGGCAGACCAATCCAGGCACGGACTCGCGTCCAAAACATCTTGCGGGTCAGCGCGGGTTGTCAATGGAACGCATTGAACAACTAGAAAGCCTCCGGCAACGATGCCAATCCTTGAATCGCGCCTTGATGCAGACTCCTGGACAACCAGCCAAACTTGGTCGCTCGAAACGCGGCATTGAATTGCCAGACCCGTGTCCAGAACTGCTTGACCGCCTTGAAAACTTAAAAGAGCAACGCATCAACCAGACGGCTCATCTCATCCTAGCACAGGCATTAGGCGTGCGTTTGCGACTACATACAAGCGACTCGAGCACACGCCAGCGGTGTGCCATTCACGGTGAGTACGAAAAATTCCGCGACCCAGTCGATTTCCTAGTCTTAGAAAACCTTGACCGGTACCTTGCCAGCCAAGGGCGCAGTCGCACTGAGAATTCACGCCTGATGAAATGGTGTCATCGGCAGATTCTTGGAAAACTCAAGCAACTCTGTGAACCTTATGGATTGAGGGTTTTAGAAACCCCAGCCGCATATTCTTCACGCTTTTGCTCGCTGACCGGCGTGGCCGGGTTTCGTGCCGTTGAACTAACACCCGACAACCGGGTAGATTTCCGCTGGCGCAAACACCTTGAGCGGCTTGCCGATCCAGTCCGGGCGAAAAAACTAAATCGGGAAGAGCGGGAAGAAAGTCAGCAGGTAAAAACCATATTCGATGCACTTGACCGATTGAATGCTGAATTGTTAAGCAAACGCCCAGCCCGACCCAAGTGGCGAACACTACTGGCTCCGGTCGCCGGTGGTCCTCTTTTTGTACCGATGCGCGGGAATGTACAACAGGCTGATATTAATGCCGCAATCAACCTCGGGTTGCGCGCCGTAGCCGCACCGGAAATCAATGACATCCACATTCGCATTCGCAGTGAACGCAAGGGCGAGAAAATTTTTGTCCGCGCCAATAATATACGCGAGAAAGCGCGTTGGGGAGCATCGCCACCTGAAATACTGATCGCAGACAGCAAGAGCCGCACCGTCTTACAAGCCGAGGCGCGACCGAACTTCTTTGCAGACATTGGACCGGTTGCAAACTTCGACCGTGCCGAAGTATCCGGGCAGGTGGGATTTGCCAGCGGCCGCGGATTATGG
>JBAXAT010000506.1:0-1544 GCA_037142335.1 Verrucomicrobiota bacterium
GCTGTGAACGCGTAAGTCAAAACAGGGAATTTTAGTTTTCCAGTGCGGCATTGTTTTTCGTAGCTTAGTCGCCGGCTCTAATCTTTTTCAAGTATTCGGCTTTGTCCTTGCCGTGCACGCCAGATGGGACTGCCGCGGGATGCTGATCGAGAATTTTCTGCAGCTGCTTGCGCGCGGCTTGGGCCGCGTCGTCGGTTGTGTTGGCGGGAACTGGAATCTCCTTAAACGGCGCGTCCTTGAGGTCGAAGAGCGCGCCGGCATTGGTCAGTTTGAACCGGGCATTGCGGACATAGTTTTCACCGTTGAGTTCGACGTAAACCCAGTCCCGCGGTTCGCCTTTTTGGCCTTTGATCTGCGGCGCGAAGCTGTGGCTGTCGAGTGTGACGCCGGTTGGCAGCGGGGCGCCGCCGAGTTCGCTGAACGTGGCAAAGAAGTCGCTAAAGTCCGTCAGGTCATGATTGACGCTGCCGGCGGGTGTCGTGCCCGGCCAGTTGACAATGAGCGGGACGCGACTGCCGCCTTCGAGCATGGTGTCTTTCTGACCGTGGATGGGCCGGCCGTTGATGGACTCTCTATTCCGTGAGCCATTGTCGCCGGCGAAAACCACGAGCGTGTTATCACGCAACTTCAGCCGCTCCAACTCAGTGATGAGTTGGCCGATCAGTTTGTCCATGTAGACGATGTTGTCGATATAGAGTTGCGCAGGGGTCGCGTTGGGCTGGCTGTCGGGCGTGCGCACAATCGGGGTGTGGATGTGCGACATCGGATAATAGACAAAAAACGGCTCATCCTTGTGCTTGGTCAGGAAATCCGCGAGAAACTGGTGCATGAGATCCGGCAGATATTGGCCTTCCTTCAATTCTGTGATCTTGCCGTTGACGGTGTACTCCTTGGTTTGTTCCTGCCAGTAGCGTCCGTTGCCGGGGAAGACCAGATATTCATCAAAACCCCATTCGCCAGGCCCCATGGCCAACTGACCCCACTTGCCGACGCTGGCCGTGACGTAACCCGCTTTCTTCATTACCGTCGGAATCATGATTTCGCGGCTCGGATGGATCGCATTGCTTCGTCCATTGCTGTTGAGACCGGTGCGGAACGGATACCGGCCTGTGAGTAGTTGACACCGCGACGGCCCGCACAACGGCGCCGCGTAACTGAATTCGAAGCGCGTCCCGCCTGCTGCCAATGCATCAAGGTGGGGCGTCGTGAACGGCCCGCCGTAACAACCAACATCTCCGAGGCCCACATCGTCAGCCAGAATCATGATGATGTTCGGCCGACGCCGTCCTGGCGTTTCCGCTGTGGCGGCGGCCAACCATTTCGGCAGCGACAACGCCGCCATTGTGACACCAGCAGTCTTCAGAAAATCTCGGCGATTCATAGTCACTCCTGCTAAACAATCAAGACGCGGTCAATTTCCGTCAGTTCCTCGGAGGAGAATTGCAAATTCGCTAACGCGGCGACGTTTTCCTCAATCTGGCTCACTCGGCTCGCGCCGATGAGCGCACTCGTGACTGCCTCATCGCGCAGTACCCACGCCAACG
>JBAXAT010000507.1:0-1540 GCA_037142335.1 Verrucomicrobiota bacterium
GCCGGCTCGCGCAGTCCGGCATCGCGCGCGACAATTTTAATGCGGTCATTACCGGACAAAAAGAGTTGACGCCGGAATTGCAGCGGCGCGGCATCCGGCTGCAGAAAGCGGCGGAGCTGTTCACGACTTACTTGGGATTCAACATGGAAGATCCGGTCGTCGGTATGGCAACGGACCCGGCCATCGACGCGCAGCACCGCAAACTCCGGCAAGCGCTCAGCCATTGCATCGACATCCAAAAGTGGTGCGAGTTTTATAACCACCGCCAGATGCCGGCCAACAGCCCGATCCCGCCGGACATTGCCGGCCACGACGCGAGCCAGCCGTTGCCGTATCCGTTTGATTTGACCAAGGCCCGGCAACTGCTCGCCGAAGCTGGTTATCCCAACGGCCGCGATCCGCAAACCGGGCAACGACTCCAGTTGACTCTCGAACTCGGCAACGCCAGCGAACCCGAGGAGCGGCAATCGGTGGATTTGCTGGCGTCATTTTTTGCGGCGGTGGGGGTGGAGTTGCGCCCCAGCTACAACAACTGGCCAGAGTTTTTGAAGAAAATGGAACGCAAACAGCATCAGATGCTCCGGCTCGGCTGGATCGCGGATTATCCCGACGCTGAAAATTTCTTGCAATTATTTTGCAGCAAGAGCATCTCGCCTGGGCCGAACCACACCAATTACAATAGCCCGAAATTCGACGAAATTTTTGCGCGCGCTAGGCAAATGCCCGACAGCCCGGCGCGCACCGCACTGTACCGGCAATGTGTCGATCTCGTGACCACCGACGCACCGTGGATTACCCTGGCCTATCCGCTGGCATTCGGCTTGCAGCAACCGTGGTTTCAAAACTACAAGTTCCACGATTTTCCTTATCCGAACATCAAGTTCTATAAAGTCGATCCCAACTGGCAGTCAAATCGCCGGTAGCGGCGTACTTTACGTCAGCTCGTAGCTGGCGTACACTGCCGGCAATGGAATTTGATTTTCTCGTCATCGGTAGCGGCATTGCCGGGTTGTGGTACGCGCTCAAAGTCGCGGCAACCGGTAAAGTCGGCCTGATTACTAAAAAACACCGGACCGAGTCCAACACGAATTATGCTCAAGGCGGCATCGCGGCTGTCATGGGGACGGATGATACCTTTGCTTTGCACATCCACGACACGCTGGCGGCCGGTGCGGGTTTATGCCGGGAAGAGGTTGTCCACGCGATTGTCAGCGAGGGACCGGGTTTGGTGCGCGAATTAATCGCAGCTGGCGTGAAGTTCAGCGCCGATGCCGGCGGCGAATATGATTTGGGACGGGAAGGCGGTCACACTCGCCGGCGGGTGCTCCATGCTGGTGACATTACCGGGCGCGAAATCGAACGGGCCTTGCTTGCGGCGGTGGCAGCAAACCCGAACATCCGCGTGTTTGAGGATGTGCTGGCGATTGATTTGATCACGACGCAGAAATTGCGAATGCCGGGTGAGAACCGGTGTCTCGGTTGTTATGCGCTGGATGAGAAACGGAATGTGGTGGAGGTGTATGCTGCGCCGGTAACGTTG
>JBAXAT010000508.1:0-1540 GCA_037142335.1 Verrucomicrobiota bacterium
AAGACTGGCGACGTATTTTGCACTGAGGAAACGCCGCTCGAACCGATCTCACTCTATGGACAGACCAAGTCCGATGCCGAACGGCTCCTGCTCGATAGCCAGAACACGATTACATTGCGCCTCGCCACGGTGTTCGGCTTGTCGCCCCGGATGCGGCTCGATTTGCTAGTGAACCATTTCGTGTACACCGCAGTAACTGATCGGTATCTCGTGATTTTTGAGAAACATTTTAAACGTAATTTCGTCCACATTCGTGACGTCGCCGACTGTTTCATCCATTGCATTCGTAACGCCGGCAAGATGATTGGCCGTCCATATAATTGTGGCCTTGATGCGGCCAATCTATCGAAGGAAGAACTGGCGTTAAAGATTAAACAGCACGTGCCGGACTTTTATATCCACTTCGCCGAAGTCGGCCAGGACCCGGACAAGCGCAATTATATTGTCTCCAACCAACGCCTCCGCGAAGCCGGCTTCGAAGCTAAATATAGTCTCGATGACGGCATCTGCGAGTTAATCAAAGGCTACCGGTTGCTCAAGCGTTCACCACTTAAGAATGTCTGACCGTCTTAAACACGTCACGGCGGCCATCTTAGCCGGCGGGCAAGGTACTCGGCTTCGCGCCGTGGTTGCCGACAGGCAAAAAGTAGTTGCGCCAGTGGCCGGTCGGCCATTTCTTTACCGGTTGCTCGACCAACTTGCTGATGCTGGCGTGCGGCGCATTATAATCTGTACCGGCTACCAATCCGGGCAAGTTTCTGACGCGTTCGGTGAGACTTATCGTGACATAGAACTCCGATATTCCGCCGAAGCAGAGCCACTCGGTACAGCTGGCGCGCTCCGGCAAGCCCTGCCGTTACTAGACTCCGACCCGATCCTCGCACTCAATGGTGATTCGTTTTGTGAAACCGAGTTACCGTCATTGCTCGCTGCGCATCAATCCCAGGCCACCATCGTGGTGCGTGAAGTGCCAGACACTACACAAAGCGGGCGCGTCGAGTTTGACACGACCGGCGCAGTAACCAGTTTTATTGAGAAAGGCCAGACAACCGGTAGCGGTTGGATTAGTGCTGGTGTTTATCTGCTAAACCTCGAAGTGTTGGCGAGCGTCCCGGTTGGTCGCGCCGTTTCTATTGAACGCGAAGTTTTCCCGGTGTTGGTTGGACGCGGATTGCGCGTCTTCCGCACCGATGGAAGGTTTCTCGACATTGGCACACCAGAATCGTATGCTAATGCGCAACGGTATTTTAAATGATAGTCAGTCGAACCCCATTTCGCATCTCGTTTTTCGGAGGCGGCACCGATTACCCGGCGTGGTACCGGGAACACGGTGGCGCAGTGTTGGCCACAACCATTAACAAATATTGTTATCTCACCTGCCGGTATCTGCCACCGTTTTTTGAGCATCGCTACCGGATCGTTTATTCACGGATTGATACCTGCCAGCGCGTCGATGAAATCACACATCCATCGGCCCGGTCGGTCTTGCAATTCATGAACCTGCCGCGTGGTGTCGAGGTGCATCACGATGGCGACTTGC
>JBAXAT010000509.1:0-1528 GCA_037142335.1 Verrucomicrobiota bacterium
GCTCGCCCGATTCCATTGTAAAACTCAGGCAACAACAAGAAATTACTGTGCGCAGACGGTAGTGAGTTATGCCGGCAACTCATTACAGCGAAATCCGCAACCAACTTCTCCGTGAGTCTTTCCCGAATGTCTTCGCGCCGGCACTGCTGCGCGACGCCGACAGCAATTACGTCCCAATCCAGATTCACGAACGGCTCGTCCAGTGTATCTGGTACGACCAACGCATCCGACATGACGCGTTGCGCACTGTGGATGGCCGGCGCGTGGAAGTCAATTTCCCAGGCTGGTGGAATCTGGAAGCCGGCCCCGACTTCCGCAATGCAACGCTGAAAATTGGCGACGAACCCGAGCGCCAAGGCGATATCGAAATCCATCTCCGGGCCGACGATTGGACGCACCACGGCCACGAACACGACCCGCATTACGACAACGTCATCCTCCATGTTGTTCTCTGGGATCCGATCAACGACAAACCGCCGCGCACTCGGCACGGCGACGAAATTCCGCAACTCGTCCTTCAGCAGCAACTTGCCGCGCCACTCGATCAACTTTTTGACGAAATCGATAGCGACGCCTACCCGAACAACGTCGGCAACCACACTGGTCAATGTGCTGACGTGCTTTTAGCCTTGCCGGCAGAATCGGTCAGCGCGTTACTCGATGCTGCCGGTGACGAACGGTTCGCCGGTAAAACTCGCCGGTTTGCCAGATGGATTCACCGGGCGGGTGCCGAACAGGCGTTTTACGAAGGCTGGATGGAAGCGCTCGGCTATAAAGCCAACAAGACCACGTTCCGCGCGTTGGCCCAACGTGTGCCGTTGATGACACTGGCGGAGAGCCGGTCGCCGGCGGCGTTGCTATTCGGCACCGGCAATCTTTTGCCAACGGTTGCGGCTAAATCCAACGATGCTTACGTGCGCCGGCTGTGGGCGCAATGGTGGAAATTACGGCCGGAGTTTGCCGACAAAATCTTACCGGCTGAGGCGTGGCAACTGGCCGGTATCCGCCCGGTCAATCATCCCCACCGGCGCCTCGGCGCGGCAGTGGCATTATTACGCCGGCACGAGAACTTCGCCGCGAAAGCCATCGCCGCCGTCGAAAGTGGTGGTGACCCGGCCAAGCTTTTTCTACAAGTGCGCGACGAATACTGGAGCCGGCATTTCACGCTCGGCGGCAAGGTGCAAACCAAGCCGGTCGAATTGATCGGTGCGGTGCGGGCACAGGAGATTTTCGCTAACATCGTTCTCCCGTTTGTCGCCGCCTACGCCGCCAGCCGGCAAGACGACCGGCTGCGAGCGCAAGCCAAGACCCAGTATGACGCATTGCGGCCGACCGGCGACAACAGCCTTGCGCGATTGGCTACGCAGCAATTATTCGGCACCACCAAAGTGATGCGCCGGTATGTGCAGACAGCCCGGCAACAGCAAGGCTTGCTCCAGATTCTTCAGGATTTCTGTTTCAACGACAAAAGCGTCTGCCGGCAATGCCGGTTTGCTGAGTTGGTGCGGCACTGGCCGGCGACTACGGG
>JBAXAT010000510.1:0-1521 GCA_037142335.1 Verrucomicrobiota bacterium
CCAAACTACATGAGCCCGGAGCAAGCGCAAGGCCTCACCAATCTCGATTGCCGGACCGACATCTACTCGTTGGGCATGACGCTCTACCACATGCTCTCCGGCCAAGTGCCATTCGCAAGTTCCAGCCTGCTCGAAGTCTTGCGTAAGCAGATTGCGGAACAATTACCGGATCCCCGCCAATTTAATCCGCAGATCAGCGAGCCGTGCGTAACGCTACTGGAAACCATGCTGGCCAAAGAAGTCGCCAGCCGACATACCACGTGGGAATTGTTAATCGCCGATCTCCAAAACGTCCGGCACAAGAAACCACCGACGCTGCATCTCCAGCAGGCCGGTGATTCAATGCTACTGCGTCTGCCCAAGGGTCCGGGCGCCTTAGTCAAGACACCTGCCAGCGCAACGGCAGTAACCATGGATTTGATGCCGGTTCGCAAATCACCACTGCCGCGCATTGCCGTTGTCGTCACCACGGTGGTGGCGTTATTGGGGGCAGTGCTATGGTGGATGGAAAACCGTGGCCACCCGCCGGTCGCTTCGGTCCAGCCTCCGCCGGTTCGGAGTGCCGCAGCAACGTCCGTTGCGACTACGCCGCCGCTACAGCCAGCGGTTGATGCCGGTCAAGCCGCCTTTCGTGCTGCGCAGGAAGCGGTGCAAGCCAAGCCCAATGACTTTGATACGGCCATGACCCAGTTTGAGCAGGTCAAGCTAACTGCGCCGGCCACACCGTGGGCGGAACAAGCCGACCGGGAGATCGCCCGGCTTAAAACTGAGAAAGCACAGGCGATCAAGCAGGCGATCGCGATCCTGCGAGCCGATACCGACAAGGCCGTCGCCAGCGGCGAGTTCGCCGACGCGGTGCGCAAACTCGAGGGCTACCACGGTGCGTTCGCCGCTGAGACAGTTCCGGTACGAAAGGAACTTGTCATCAGCTTGAAAAGCAAAGAAGCCGAAGCGGAGCAAGCCCGGCAAGCGGTGGCCGCAACCAAAGAGCAGGAAGCCGCCACGCGCCGACAAGCAGCGGTCCAGACGGCTTTAGCGACCATCTTGGCGGACGCTGCAACGGATGTGCTGCGGTTGGACTGTGCTGCCGCGCGCAAACACGTGACCACTGCACTCGCGGACACCGACCTGCAGCCGGCAACCAGTGAACTATCCGCCGCCAACAATCTACTTGCGCAACTGGCGGCCTTACCAGAGGCCCTGCTAGCTGGGTTCGAACGCGAGCGAGGGAAAACGGTCACAGTCGAATTCCAGACTGGCGGCCCCAAGAAAATGACCGTGGTAGGAATCAACGCCGGCAAGGTCAAAGCACAACAGGAATTGGCCGCCGATCAGTTTGCGGAATGGAGTTTCAGCGTCAACGAACTAACAGCCCGCGAGAAGCTCAAGCGATTGGAGGCGAATACGACGCCGGCCGGAATGCTCATGCGCGGTTATCTCTCCATCGTGGCCGGCAACTGGCCGGTGGCGGAGCGGGAGTTTGGCCAGATGGGACCGGGATTGGGAGCGACGTTGGCTGCG
>JBAXAT010000511.1:0-1509 GCA_037142335.1 Verrucomicrobiota bacterium
TGTACGCCGGTAAGCTGGCGCGCGAGGCCGCCGGGCGTGGCGACCGGCAAGCCGAGAAGGTACTCACGAATCTGGTCGAGACAGTGAAGGACGTGCGTGCCAAATTGCAAGCCGCCGAGCCGGCGCAATTGACCCAGCGGTTGGGCGCATACGAAAAACGGTTTTACGCGGACTTAAAAACACAACTGGCGTTACTCGCCAAGCAGTCCGACCGGCCTATGACAGTGGCCGACGTAACGCCAGGTTTGCAGCGTGTATTGGTTGGTAAAACCGGCAAGTTTCTAGTGCGGGTATTCCCGAAAGATAATATCTGGGAACGCCAGCCGCTTATGAAATTTGTCCGGGAAGTCCAGACGGTGGCGCCGAAGGTAACCGGTACTCCGTTGGGCTTGTATGAGTTTATTGAGATTTTGCAACGCGGTTATATCAAAGCCGCATTGTGGGCGTTTTTGATCATCGCGATCATGGTGTTTGTGGATTTACGTGGCTGGTTGGCGACGCTGTTGACGTTGGTGCCACTTGTGACGGGCACGATTTGGATGATGGGCGCGATGGCGGTGTTACACATCCGATTTAATCCGGCCAACATTCTAACGCTGCCGCTGATGGTCGGCATCGGCGTAGCGTATGGAGTCTATATCATCCAGCGCTACCGGGAAGACGGCGAAGCGTCGTTCTATGGCAAGAGCACCGGCCGGGCGGTGATGTTGTCGGCACTGACGTCGGTGATTGCGTTTGGCAGTCTGCTGACCGGCGCGCATCGGGGGATTTGCAGTCTGGGCTTGGTCATGACCATCGGTGTCTTGGCGTGTCTGGTGAGTACGCTGACGTTGTTACCGGCGTTGCTGGAAATCGCTAAACGGAAGAATTGGAAGGTTTAGCCTTTTACGGCGCCTTCGGTCAGGCCGCGCACGAAGAGTTTCATCGAGAACACGAACAGTAAGACGATCGGGATACTGGCCAGCGCGTAACCGGCCATCAGCGGCCCCCAAAACTTAATGTACTCACCGGACATGCGCAGCAGTTGCACCATGACCGGTAGGCGGGCGTGGTCGCGCATCACAATCAACGGCAAAACAAACTCGTTCCACGCACTAACAAATTGCATCACCCCGACCGTGCCAAGGATTGGACCGGAGAGCGGGACAACCACGTTGCGCAGTTGCTGGAAATGATTCGCACCATCAATCTCGGCGGCTTCGTATAAATCGCCGGGAATGTCCGCCACGAAATTGCGCAGCACAAAAATCGAAAAGACCTGTCCCGCCGCCGCGCCGACAAGGATGAGCGCCGCCAGCGTGTTGAGCAGACTCAAATCGGCCAGCAGCCGGAATAACGGCACCAGATTGGCGATCATTGGCATCATCATTAAAATGAGGATTGCGTTCCAGAACGCGCCGGACAGCGGCATCTTCAACCGCGCAAAGAAATACGCGGCGCAAAGCCCGAGAATCAGCACCACCAGGGTGACGCTGGTCGAGATGAACACGCTGTTGGCCACGGTGGGGG
>JBAXAT010000512.1:0-1505 GCA_037142335.1 Verrucomicrobiota bacterium
GTGCTTCCACAATAAGGCAAGCAACTCACATGTATCAGACGAGAAGAGCTTGGGATCTATTTTTTTTCGTGGCACGCGCGTATGTCCTTGGCGTCCGAAGGATAAACCCGGTCACGGAGAGTTTTGGCTGCCGCCAGTCGTTGCTCCGGTGTCATGGCGATCTGCTGCTGAATGTCCCACTCATCGGCTTCCTTGAACCCCTTTGCCTTATGGCCGACTCGTTCCATATCTCAATTATGCCAAAATAACAGGTCACCGGCAAGTCAGTTGGCGGCGTTGTATTTCACACTGGTGCGCGGTTCGGCCATCATGCCGGCCACGGTGTCCCGCCAGACGGCATAGTGTGCGGTCGCCTTGTGTGCGACGGTCGCTTCGACGCTCCGGTAAGCTTCGATGAGAACAAATCGGGTCGGATCGTCCTGTTGCTGGAGTAAATCGAAACGGGTGATACCGGATTCTTGGAGGCTGAGTTGGGCGTTGGCGAGACTGGCTTGACGGAAAGCTTCAACGCACTCCGGCTTGACGTGGACATTGACGAGAACAATCAGCATGCGAGTGAACTTATCAACCTGCCTTGTCGGTAACAAGCGCGGCGTGAGCTTCTTTGAGTTGATCGCGAATGGAAATCAGTTGCGGACATTTGGCTTCACACTCGCCGCACTCGGCGCAGAAGTCGGCGCTCTTCTTGCCGTCGGTCATCCACCGGTAACTGCGCTTGGCGTGCTCCCACATTCCGTACACCCGACCGAGGTTGTACTGCTCAAAGATGCCGGGAATATCCACGGCGTGTTTGCAGGGCAGGCAATACCGGCAGCCAGTGCAGTATAAATCCGCCATCTTTTGCAGCCGCGCCAGATGGTCGCGGACCTGTTGCTCGTCCGTGGCTGTTAGAGTGACCGGATCGTTGGCAATAGCGAGGTTCTCCGCGACCTGCTCCAGCGTGCTCATGCCGGAGAGCGCGACACTGACATGCGGATTGCTGAGCACGAACCGCAATGCCAACTCCGGGACGCGCTTGATGCCGGGTGCGAGTTTTTCGAACACTTCGCTGCGCACGCCAAGTCGTCCACCTCCGACTGGGCCCATCACGACGATGCCAATGCCACGGTCGTGGGCGTAGGCGATACCGGCTTCAAGTTTGCGGTCGAGTAAATTGAATTGGAGCCTGATCACATCCACGTAACCAGTATCAATGATCCGCCGCAACGCCGCCGCGTCATCGTGGAACGACGCGCAGATGTGTTTGATCAGCCCTTGGTCTTTGGCTTTACGCATCCATTGGCTCAGGCGCGGTGCAACGTGCTGCTCGTACGAATTCCAGTTAATGCCGTGGTGATTGTAGATATCAATGTAATCCACCCGCAATCGCTGGAGGCTGTTTTCCAAGTTCGTCCACCATTCGCGCTCGTCTGCGCCGTAGTTGGGATTCTTCGTCGAGACAATGACTTTGTCGCGCCAGCCGACCAACGCCTCACCGACTGCACGCTGGCTGTCCTGATTGCAAT
>JBAXAT010000513.1:0-1502 GCA_037142335.1 Verrucomicrobiota bacterium
TGAGGATTTGAACCGAACGAACTGGCCGCCGACTGAAGCGCCAGATAATAGGGTTGCCCCAACCATTGAAAATAATCGTGAAGCCACCACGCCACCGGTGGTGCACCTACGGCACGGTGTTCTGGGCTTACGATCAAGAAAAACTGTTGTCGCGGCGAAACTCTCGTCACCCGATTTTCCAACCGCAGCAACTGATTTCTGGCTGCCGTCACCGACAGCCTGGTTTCTTTGACCAAATCTGCCAGCGGGAAAGCCACGCGCCCCAAAGCCAGCCGCTGCTCAATGAAGGCAGATGCCGCCCCGCGCAACCGGGATCTTGGCTTGGATTGTTTCATTTCGGTTTTCGGATCGTTGCGTATTTCGCTTCATTGTGCAAACGGAAGTTATTCCCGCACCCTAGGTGCAGCATGGCCCCATGTCTGATGGCGCAAGTCATTCGATCGGGCGGTAGTCGTCGGGTGAGGCCATGTCGGCGACCAGAAATGCTGTGGCCTGCTGACGCTTGGATTCGGGCGACGCGAATCACACATTGAGCAAGGCAGATTCAAGGCGCATGGTGATGCGGTCCGAGAGGCAGAAAGGGATTCCTGCGCCGTTTCGTTTTCATCGCGTGTTTTCTTGGTGTTGAGTTGTGATCTGGATATTCACTTGCAGCTTGAATATTTACTTGCAGGTTTAATGTAAATCCTGCAAGTTCATTCCGAGATGAGCGCCAAACCTGTTGAAATCAAGCCTCCGCGTCGACACAGCGATGTGGATGCGCGCGTCGGCAATGCCCTCGTTGAGGTGAAGTTCGGCGTGGACGCCCTCCGTACCCTTCGCACCAGCCTCATGCAAGTTGCCTACCCGGTCGGGGAAGACCCGGCTTCACGCGGATACGTGGTTCTCGCCGATTCACCCATTACGATGGAGAGGTTGAGGGATGAATGGCAGCGTGCCGCCACTTTTCTGCGGGATGACGTTCTTCGCCGTCTCACCATTTGCTTGCAACGCGAAGATCGAATCATGGGAATCCCGCACGACCCGGATGCGGCCACCCAGCGGATGTTGTTGGAGGTGATTGAAGCCGAACGGGGAAAAACCAGCACCGCCCGCACAGACTACTCCTTCGTTATCCTCAAGCTCCTGATTCACTGCTGGCTGACCACGGGCGAACCGGTGTCGGCGGACTGGCTTGCCCGTACCGCGGGGTGCTCCTATCCGGCGGTCGCGCGTGCCTTGCGCTCCCTCGGCAGTCTGTTGGAGCGTCGCTCTGGCCGAAGCGTGGTCCTTCGCTGGTTTCCCAAGGAGGAGTTCGCCCGTCTGCTCGCCATCGCCGACCGCGCCCGCTCTACGGTTCGGTTTGCCGACCGCTCGGGACAACCACGTTCTACCGAATCGCACCTCCGTCGCTTAGAGAAACTCAATCCACCTGGTCTCGCGATTGGCGGCGTCCTCGGCGCGAAACACCACTTCTCCGACCTCGACCTTGTGGGTACACCGCGCTTGGATCTCTCGCTGCA